>JAYTRT010000035.1:0-7695 GCA_043746045.1 Actinomycetota bacterium
CGACCGGGTCCAGGAATGCCGACACCATGCCCAGCAGGTCCGCGTCCAGGATCACCTTCTCGAAGCCCGCGTGCAGGCCGCCCTCCATCCAGCCCGCGCCGTGCATGAGCAGGTTCACGCCGCCCATGATCGCGCCCCACAGGCTGAACACGCTCTCGTAGGCGGCCTGGGCATCCACGGCGTTGGCCGCTGACACGTTGGATGATCGATACGGCAGGGCGTACCGACGCGCCAGCTGGCCTCCGATCATCGCGGTCCGCATGTACTCCGGCGTCCCGAAGGCCGGCGCCCCCGACTGCATATCCACGTTGCTCGTGAATCCGCCATAGACGACCGGCGACCCGGGCCGGACCACCTGGGTCAGGGTGATCCCCGCCAGCGCCTCCGCGTTCTGCTGGGCCAGCGCGCCGGCCAGCGTGACCGGTGCCATCGCGCCGGCGAGGGTGAACGGGGTCAGGCACACGATCTGGTTACGCCTGGAGTATTCGAGGATGCCGTGCAGCATCGGTGTGTCCAAGCGCAGCGGCGAGCTGGAGTTGATGATCGTGAAGATCGACGGCTCACGTTCCAGCGTCTCGTCGTCGATACCGCGTGCGATGCGGATCATCTCCAGACAATCGATGTTGCGCTGCCGGCCGAGGCTGTAGGCGTGGAACGGCTTGTCCGTCAGCACGATTGCATCGAGCGTCGCGTCGAGGTGGCGGATGGACGCATGCAGATCGATCGGCTCGACGGGATAGCCAGAGATGAAGTGCACGCTGTTGAGCATCTGCGACAGGCGGAGCAGGTTCTGATAGTCGGCGTGGTTGCCGATGCGACGGCCACGGTCGAGGTCGAGCACGTTCGGTGCGCTGGCGACGGAACCGAAGGCCGTGTAGTCGCCGCCGATGACGAGGTTGCGGGCCGGGTTACGCGAGTGGAACGTGAACTGCGACGGCGCAGTCGAGATCAGTTCGGCGATCATCTCGCGGTCGAAGTGGACCCGCTCGGTGCCGCTGTCCACCGTGGCGCCGGCCCCGACCAACAGGTCGCGTGACTCCTCGTCGAGGAAGTCCATCCCGATCTCTTCGAGGATGGTCATCGACGCGTCGTGGATCGATTCCAGTTCATCGGCCGACACGACTTCGGTCGGCTTGTACGGCAGCCTTGGCTGGCGGAACTCACGCTGAACAGGGATCCGACTGCGTTCGCCGGTGGCCCTGCCGCCGCGCCGAGTGCGAGCACCGCTGGTCTCGATGTGTGCGTCGGTCACCCGAGCGATACTAGCCATCTAACTCAGCACGTTCGTGCCGGGAATCAGGTCGTTCGATGAATGCTTCGTGAACCGGTCGAGAGCTCGGTCGGTGTTTCGCCGTCGGCCGGCGACGCTCGGCGATCACGTGCGGTAGCGAAGGGCGATCGTGCGCTGCTCCTTGAGGAACGCGGGGATCTCGTTCGGTTGGACCACCGCGCCACGGATCAGATCGTCGAACTGAGCGGTGAGTGTTCGCACATGTTCGATCGAGGTCAGCACCAGGTACATCTGGCCGAGGTAGAGAGCGGCTCGCAACGGCCCGAAGATGGTCACCGGAGCGGCGTACCGCTCGCGGCCGTCGAACAGGAACCACCGCAGTGTCGGGTACAGCTCCGCGCACAGTTCGATCATGTGATCCAACTGGGCGAGCCGATTCTTCAGCTCGAGTTTGCGCCAGATGCCAGCTCCACGGGCGAACAGTTCGACGGCCTGGATCGAGTTGCAACACTCGAGGTCGGTTTCCGGGCCGCGCGTCCAGGCCAGGCGTGCCGAGGCGGTCTCGATCTGCTGATCGGGCGTTGTGGCGACGAAGTCGTTCATCTCGTACCGGATCACGTCGTCGGTCTTGAGCAGATCCGGCAGGGTCGACGGCACGTACCTGACCTTGTAGCCGATGGCCTCGCGGAGCCATGCGATGAGGCGCTCGTCGTTGTGAGCGAGGGCGTCCTTGGCGAACGACATCTGCTCGTCCATGATCTCGGCCTGCATCGGCCCGACGTTGCTGAGGCCGATCAGCCAATCGAGCGACGACTGCTGTTGTTCGGCGATCGTCACCAGCGTCTCGACCCGTGGCAATCGACGGTTCGTCGACGACATCAGCTGCGACAGGGTGGAACGGTCGAGCCCGACGGCAGCGGCGAACTCGCTCTGGTTCATGCCCGAATCGCGGATCACCTTGGTCAGTCGTTCCTGGAACGTGCGGAGCAGGTCCTGCTTGTCGATCACTGTCGGAATCGTAGACGACCGCGTGACGGGAGTACCACAATTGTTGTGTTTCCACCCCAGATGTACGGGGAACACATCAGGCCGGACGCCTGTGTGCGCAAATACCCCACTAAATTGGTCGGGAATCGAGGTCATGGTGATGTAGACATCAAGCAGTGGCTGGAACACGAGCACCGAACAGATCGAGGATCGATTGGCCGACCGTCGTCGCGATCGCCTCGTTCTGGCTCGCGTTCGGGGCGACGGTGACGTTCGGAGCTCGGCTTCCGGCCCTCGTCGCCGTGGGAATGCTGGCCATCCTCGGCTGCTTCTATCTCTCGCTGCAGCACGAGGTGATTCACGGCCATCCCACTCGATTCCGCTGGCTGAACACCGCCCTGGTCGTTGTTCCGCTGACCTTGGTCGAGCCGTTCAGCACGTACCGGCAAACTCACATCGCCCACCATGCGAGCGATCTGACCAATCCACTCGACGATCCCGAGAGCCACTACGTCTCACCGGAGATGTGGCGGCGGGCAGGGCCGTTCAAGCGTTCGATGCTGCATGCGAACCGCACGTTGGCCGTGCGGATGACGCTCGGCCCGGTCCGGGGAACGCTGCGGATGTGGACAGCCGAGGCTCGTGCGTTTCGTGTCAGCTGGGTCGTCCGGGTCCGTTGGGTGATGCAGATCATCGGCGCCGTTCTCGTCGTCGCCGTGGTCCGAGCCGCCGGCCTGCCGCTGTGGATCTATCTTGTCGGATTCGTGTTCGGCGGCGCTTCGTTGACGGCGCTCCGTTCGTTCCTCGAACACAGTGCACACGAGGGCGAACCCCGTTCCGCCATCGTGCAGAGCAACTGGTTCTTCGGAATGCTGTTCCTGAACAACAATCTTCACTACACGCACCACACGATGCCCGGTGCGTCGTGGTACCGCCTCCCGCAATTGACCCGGGACCTGAACGCCGGGATGATCGTCGCCGACGGCGCCGGCCACTATCGCGGCTACCTTGAGATCGCCACACGGCATCTGTTCCGCCCGTTCTGCCAGCCGGTGAGTCCGCTCCTTCAGCCGGTCCAAGCGTGAACGGTCCAAGCGTGAACGGCACGCTCGCCGTGCTGGCGATGTACCCGTACCCGTCGTTGTCCGCGGCATGGGACCGGCTGTACGAGGCGGTCTCGGTCGAAGTCCCCGACGCCCCGACCGCCTTGCGCTGGGACATCGATGTGCACGACACCTGGCTCGACCCGAACCTGGCGATCGGCATGGCGTGTGGTTGGCCGCTCGTCCAGACACTGGGCGACGCGGTTCGGGTCATCGGCACGTTCGAGTACGACGCCAGCGAGCCAGGGTCACATTTGTACCGCAGCGTGATCATCGCCCGAGAAGACGTCCCGCTCGCCCGTCTCGCCGACAGCCATGCGGCGATCAACTCGACGGACAGTCTGTCGGGCTACGTCAGCCTGCTGTCCGCGTTCGAACTGGACACGGCGTGGGCCGGCGAGGTCACGTTCACCGGTGCGCACACGGCGAGCATCGAGGCCGTTCGCAGCGGTGCCGCCGACGTCGCCGCGATCGACGGCCTGACGTGGGCCTTCCACCAACGTGATGCCGCCCGAGCACTGCGCGGACTGACCGTCGTCGGACGCGGACCGGCGGTACCGGGTCTCCCGATCATCGTTCCGGCGACGACATCGGATGAAGGGGTCGGGGCGTGGCGAACCGGTCTCACGCGCGCGATCGCCGATCCCGCACTGTCCCCCCACGTACGCCGGCTGATGATCCGCCGCTTCGTCGCCCTGGACAACGCCGACTATTCGACGGACCTCGCCGAACTCCGCCAGCGCCACCTCGTCCACGCCTGACCGCCCCAGCCGGCCCGGTTCGATTCCCGGTCTTGGGCTTCTGGGCGAGATCAAAGCCGAACGTTCGCATATGTCCTCACGCGGACCCGGTCGTGTGGCCGGCCCGGGTTTCTGGGCGAGATCAAAGCCGAACGTTCGCATATGTCCTCACGCAGACGGTCCTCACGCAGACGGTCCTCACACAGACGGTCCTCACACAGACGGTCGGGAACGGCCGGTTGGCGCGCCTAGAGTCGTTTTCCCCGTTCGGAGCCACCTGGGCTTCGACGAGTTCCGATGATGGCCGACGCACCACTCTTTCCCGAGCTCGATCTCGAGCGCGCCCGGTTGGCCCATTCGCGCGCCTGTCGTGACGAGATGATCACGATGTTCGAGCGGGTCGATCCGCAGGACTCGGCCGACGAGTTCACGAAGGAGTACATCGAGGTCACGGTCGAGGAGGCCTTGGAGGATTTGCGCACTCCGGGTGCCGGCGACTTCTTCGGGCGTATCGACGAAGCGTTTGGAACAACCCCGAGTGGCGAAGTGGCGAAGGGCGATGTCTGGTACATCGGCCGACGGCACATCGAGGATGTGCAACACGATCCCGTCGTGATCGACTGGCGAGCCCCGATCGCGGCGCCCTTCTATCGGGCGACTTCGCTCGACCCGCTCGGCCTCCGCCACCGTCGCCGGTTCATGATGAACGACGGCGAGCTGACGTCGTATCTGGATGAGCAGCTCGACGACCCCGATTCGGCCGGAGCGGCCAGCGGCATTCCCGACCCCGTGCTGGCCGAGATCGGTGCGGCGAGGACCGGCGCGATGCGCGAGATCGTCGCCACGATCCAGGCCGAACAGGACGTCGTGATCCGCGCACCCATGCAGCAGGCGCTGATCGTGCAGGGTGGTCCAGGAACCGGCAAGACAGCGGTCGGTCTGCACCGAGCTGCATATCTGCTGTTCGAGCATCGCCGGCGGCTCGTCAGCGAGGGTGTGCTCGTCGTCGGACCGAACCAGGTCTTCCTCGACTACATCGGCAACGTCTTGCCGTCGCTCGGTGAACGCAGCGTTCAGCAGCGCACCGTCCTCGATCTGTGCGTGCCCCGGGTCGACATCGGTGGGAGCGACGCCGTGGACGTCGCCAGGTTGAAGGGCGACCCGAGAATGCTCGAGGTTGTCCAACGAGCCGTCCTCAACGGTGTTCGTGTGCCGACCGCGGCGATCCGGGTGCCCCTCGGCCTGCGTACGTGGGTCGTCGAACCGGACGAGTTCGCCGCCTGGGTGGCCACCGCACTCGGCGGGACCGCACAGAGTCGTCCGCTCAACGGACGCCGGGCCGCGCTGAAGACGATTGCCCAGCAGCATCTTCGACGCCAGAGCGACAGAGACGATGCGTGGGCACGGGCCACGGCGCTGAAGGAAGCCGTGACGAAGGCGTGGCCGACGCAACAGCCGAAGACGGTCCTGCAACGACTGTTGTCGAACGGCGATGTGCTTGCAGCCGCAGCCGACGGGCTGTTGAGCGCTGTCGAACAGACCGCGCTGCTCGGTCCGAAGCCAGGGTCGAAAAAGCGACCGTGGACTGCGGCCGATCAACTGCTGCTCGACGAGACCAATTCTCTGCTCGACGGTCCGCCGTTCGTGTTCGGCCACGTGGTCGTCGACGAGGCTCAGGACCAGTCGGCCGTTGGACTGCGTGTCATCGGCAGACGCAGTCCGGCAGGTTCGTTCACGATCCTCGGCGACCTCGCTCAATCGACGACGCCGGCGGGCCAGCACCAGTGGCCGGCGGTCGCACGGTATCTCGGTGCGGCCGACTACGAAGTTGCTCATCTGACGATCGGCTACCGCGTCCCCGAGCCGGTCCTGTCGGTCGCCAACCTGCTCCTGCCGTTCACCGCCGTCGACACCGTCGCCAGTCGCAGCGTGCGACTGGACGGCGAAGCGCCGACGATGCGTGTCGTCGAGACGGTGCGATTGCCCGCAGCCGTCGCCGAAGAGGTCGCAACAGCGCGACATAGACACGTGCTGACCGGAGTGGTCGCGCCGGCCCATCTGCATGCAGCGATCATCGAGGCGCTGGCGGCAACTGGTTTGGAGGCGGTGACACGCGTTCAGGACGTGCAGCGGACCCAGATCCCGATCTTCTCGCCGGAGGCGGTGAAGGGTCTCGAGTTCGATGCGGTCGTCGTGGTCAATCCCGGCGAGATCTTCGACGGCACACCGCGCGGCGCCCGGTTGCTGTACGTGTCGATGACCCGTGCGGTCCAGGTTCTGCGGATGATCGGCGACTCCGCGTTCGCCGCAGAATCGCTGTAATGTCGACACCACGTCGCCGTCTCGCCCTGTTCCGGCGCCTGACTACCTGGGGGTAATCGTGAAGACCAAGGCCGCAATTCTGTGGGAGCTGCACACGCCGTGGAGCGTCGAGGAGATCGAGCTGGATCCGCCAGGCCCCGGTGAGGTCCTCGTCAAGATGGCTGCGTCCGGCCTCTGCCACAGTGACGAGCACCTCGTCACCGGCGATCTGCCGTTCGCATTGCCGATCATCGGAGGCCACGAAGGCGCCGGTGTCGTGCAGGAAGTCGGCGCAGGCGTCAGCTGGCTGTCTGTCGGCGACCACGTCGTGTTCGGATTCATCCCCAGCTGTGGCCGGTGCCCGAGCTGTTCCACCGGGCACCAGAACCTGTGCGACCTCGGGGCATTGATGGGAGGCGGCAAGCAGATCACCGATGGTACGTCACGCCACCATGCCAAGGGCCAGGACCTCAGCCTGATGTGCATCCTGGGTACGTTCTCGCACCACACGGTGGTCAACGAGGCGAGTTGCATCAAGATCGACGACGACGTGCCGCTCGACCGCGCCTGCCTGCTCGGCTGCGGAGTCGTCACCGGCTGGGGCAGCGCGGTGTATGCCGCCGAGGTCGGGCCCGGCGACACCGTTGCGGTGGTCGGTGCCGGAGGCATCGGGTCGAACGCCATCCAAGGCGCCCGACTGGCCGGAGCAAAGCGGATCATCGCCATCGATCCTGTCGAGTTCAAGCGTGAGAAGGCAATGGAGTTCGGTGCGACGCACACTGCATCGAGCATGGCCGAGGCACTGCCGCTGATCCAGGAACTGACGTGGGGCACGATGGCCAACAAGGTCATCATGACGATGGGTGTCGGTTCGGGCGAAGTCATCGGCGAAGCACTCGCTCTCACCGCCAAGCGCGGTCGCGTCGTCGTCACCAACATCCACCCGGCGATGGAGTACAGCGCGAGCATGAGCTTGCTCGATCTGACCCTGATGGAGAAGCAGGTCGTCGGGTCCCTGTTCGGTTCGGGTAACCCGCGTGCCGACATCCCCAAGTTGATCGGTCTGTACCGAGAGGGCCAGGTCGATCTCGACGGTCTCGTCACGAACACGTACACGCTCGACGGGGTCAACGACGGCTACGACGCGATGCGCTCCGGCACATCGATCCGTGGCGTGCTCAAGTACGACTGACCGCAATCACGGCATCGCCGGCATCACGGCGTCACCGGCATCACCGGCATCACCGGCAGCATCACGGCAATCGGCATCACGGCGACGTTCGCACGAGCACTTCGACGCCCGCGACTCTGGTCAGTTTCTCGTAGTGCGCGG
>JAYTRT010000036.1:0-2439 GCA_043746045.1 Actinomycetota bacterium
GACGCTGGGGCCTTCACCCTCCATCCATCGAGACAAGTCGCGGGGTTCGACCGAACCACCCGAGCCGGAGGCCTGGTTCTCGTGATAACCGGCGCTCAGCTGCAGGTGTGGTACCCGAAGGGAACCGGCGGCGCGCCCCGCAGCGTGGTGCTCCACTGACTGCCGGTCAGGTTGGGGCTCTCCGGGACCGCTCGGTGTTTGGGACGTTAGGACGTTTGCCTCTGTCCGGGCCTAATGAGCAGGTCGGATGATATGGGTAACACGTCAACGAAGGAGTTCGGATGAGCAAGCACAAGGTCAGCAAAGACAGTAAAGGGGAGAGGGGCATCACAGGAGAGCAGGGAGCGAACGAGTTGGTCCCTTTCTGGCAGTTGTTGAGCAGGTGGCCGGAATGGCGGACGATGATCGGAGCCGACATGTTGAGAGTCGAACA
The DNA here is from genome assembly GCA_043746045.1 of Actinomycetota bacterium. Lineage (GTDB taxonomy): Bacteria > Actinomycetota > Acidimicrobiia > Acidimicrobiales > Ilumatobacteraceae > WLMZ01. Next base: position 434 of record JAYTRT010000036.1, read on the forward strand.
GTTCACCCGGGATGGCAAAATGGTGCTTCGTGTGGAGATTCCGGGTGTCGATCCTGAAAAGGACATCGACGTCACGGTCGATGAGGGTGTTCTGCGCGTGCACGCTGAACGATCGACCAAGGCCGGGTTGAAGAAGTCCAAGGAGTTCCGGTCTGAGTTCAGCTACGGCTCGTTCGACAGGGTTATTCGTCTTCCTGCGGGTTCGACCTCCGACGATGTTGCTGCCACGTACCTCGACGGGATCCTCGAGATCGATATGCCGGTGCACGCTGGCGGCGTTGGGGCGACGAAGGTTCCGATCAGCCACGGATGACGACGCCGCGATGCACCGCATGAGCAGCGATCACGTGTGGCCGTGAGATCTCGGTCGATTTTGCATCAGGTGTTCTTCTGACCATAGGGCGCAGTGGCCAGCGCGAAGCGTTTTGTCGAAGGAAAGCAATCAGCCACCGATGACGACGGTGTTGACGATGCTGTCATGACGTGTCGTGGTTCTTGGATGGGTGAACGACGACGACGGGGACTGCGCACTGTTCCAAGACGCCGTTGACTGTCGATCCGAACACGGTGCTGGCGAGCGCTCCTCGACCACGGGATCCAACGACAAGCAGGTCGCCGTCTTTCAACGTGCCCAGCAGCGCTGTTGCCGGGGAAGCCTCGACGAGCAGTCCGGTGACGTGCGATGAAGTGTGCCCTGCAGCGTGTGTTTCTGCCTGGTCGAGCACGCGCGTCGCGTCGACGCGTATGAGATCTCGGGCTGGGGAGTTGCCTGCGTGGAGGGGAGCATAGGGGTCGTTCCAGCCATGCACGATCACAAGTTCGGCGTGACAACGGTTGGCCTCGTCTTCGGCCCAGCTGAGGGCGACGTTTGATGCATCCGATCCGTCGACTCCCACCACTACGCGGTTCGGGCGGCCTTCAGTGGCCCTGCCGCGCACGATCACGACCGGGCATGGGCTGCGGCGAACGAGACTGCGTGGTGTACTCCCGAGCCAGAACGCTGCCATTGCGCCGTGAGCACTCGTACCGACGACGACGAGATCGTCGTGGTCGAGGCCCTCGAGAAGAACGGGCAACGGTGGCCCTGGGGCGATGACCGACGTCACGCTGAGGTTCGGGTGAGATCTCCTGATCGCCGTTTCCTCGGCGAGCGAACTCCTGCGCGCAGCCTTTTCGAGAAAGCTGATTGCGTCGCCGTACCCGTACCCGTACCCGTAGCCGGAGCCATCGACGGGAATGTCGAAGCAGGTCACGATCCGCAGCGACGCCCCCATCATGGCTGCTTCACCGGCTGCCCAGCTGACGGCCTCGGACGAAGACGGTGTTCCGTCGAAACCAACGGAGATGTGCTTGGTCATCAGATCATGATCTGCGGCAGTACGCGATTCGCATAGAGCCAACAGACCCGGATTCGCACCCACCATCATCGATATCGGTCACTGATACTCCCGGGGAACGACGAGCACTGGCTGCGTAGATCGGTGAGTGAGATGTCGTGAAAGACTGTGGACATGCACGCGAGCAGGGTCGCTCCAATGGTCGCTGGCGACAACGAACACGGTCTGATCGAACTTCTCGGCAAACCGGACGAGCGCCTCGACCGGATCGTTGTCGTGGAGTACGTCCCAGTTACTGTCGATTCCCTGCTTCGTGAGCAGCTCGGCGAGCCGGCGTACGTGCGCCGATTCCGGCACGTCGCTTGGCAACCGAAGCTGCCCGACCGGCTCGATGACCTCGACGAACCAGGGCTCTTCACAGCCGAAGGTGCGCGACCAGCGTGTCATTTGCGCGATCGTCGCCTCGGCGCGCGAGTCCGGGCCGACGCATGACAAAAGTCGCGCCCGGTCCCCTCGCCAGCCGGCTTCGACGTGCGGTCCGATGACCAACACTGGGCAGGTGACCTTGGCCAGCAGGTCGGCAGTCGTGCTCATCGACAACAGCTCACCGACTGGACCGTGGACCGTACTCGCCATGACGACGAGCGGTGAATCGAGCGTGGAAAGGTG
>JAYTRT010000037.1:0-2438 GCA_043746045.1 Actinomycetota bacterium
GCCGATCTCGACGGCATGGTCATCCCAGGAGGCTTTGGGTCGCGCGGGATCGAAGGCAAGATCGCCGCAGCCGAATTCGCACGGTTGAACCTGACGCCGTGTCTCGGCATCTGCCTCGGCATGCAGGTCATGACGATCGAGTTCGCCCGCCACGTCCTTGGAATGCAGGGCGCCAACTCGACCGAGTTCGATACCACCACGCACTTCCCGGTCATCGATCTGATGGTCAGTCAGCGCGACATCAGCGACAAGGGCGGCACGATGCGGCTGGGGGCCTACTACGCCGTGTTGCTCCCGGGAAGCAAGGTGGCCGAGGCGTACGGCGAGCCAGTCGTCAGTGAGCGCCATCGGCACCGCTACGAGTTCAACTCGCATTACCGGAACCGGTTCGAGTCCGCCGGGTTCATCTGCAGCGGTACGTCGCCGGACAAGCGGTTGGTCGAATTCATCGAGCTCGCCGACCACCCGTTCTGGGTCGGCACGCAAGCCCATCCCGAATTCAAGAGCCGGCCCGACCGAGCCCACCCCCTCTTCCGGGAGCTGATCGCCGCCGCGTTGCAACGGCGGGCACAGCGCGAGGCGGCCGACGCTGATCCCAGTCTTTTCGATACAGCGAGCGACGGCCTGAGCGTGACCCAGATCGTCGCATGACCGGCTTCCGTCACGTCGGTGACCGCCAGGTACACGCCGGCCACATCTGGAACGTGGTCGTCGGCACATTCGAGGCGCCCGACGGTTCCGAATTCGAGCGCGACATCGTTCGCTCGCCGGGCGCCGTTGCAGCGGTTCCGTTGACCTTCGACGCCGAAGGCAACCCGTCCGTGGTGCTCGTCCGTCAGTACCGATCTCCGTACGACGACTTCGTGCTCGAGATCCCTGCCGGAATGCGCGATGTCCAGGATGAACCGACGCGGACGACGGCGGAGCGTGAGTTGATCGAAGAGGTCGGCCTCCGAGCCGGCCACCTCGAGGAGCTGACCCAGTTCTACCCATCTGCGGGAATGACCGATTCGGTCCTGCACCTGTTCGTCGCCACTGATCTGACCCAGGTCGGCCAGGAGCTGCACGGACCCGAGGAAGAGCACCTCGAAGTGCTCCATCTGCCGCTCGAAACTGCGTTGGCGATGATCGACGGTGGCGAGATCCGGGACGCGAAGACCATCATCGGGTTGCTGATGGTCGCTCGTCGATTGCAGCTCGGAGACCGACCTGTTGGTTCGCCGTGACCGTCGGACTGCCGTTGTCGGTCGAGGAATTCCTGACGTGGATGACGACCGAACGCGGCAGGTCGCGCAACACGCTTCTCGCCTACCGTCGCGACCTCGACGGCTACTGCGGTTGGCTGCAATCGACGGGCGTCGATCCGGTCACGGTCACCGCACTCCAGCTCGTCACGTTCGTCGGGGTCCGACGGGCGAGCGGCGCTGCGCCTGCAAGTGTGGCCCGGCAGTTGGCAGCGATCCGGATGCTGCACCGGTTCTTCGTCGACGAGGGCTTCCGGCTCGATGATCCAACGGCTGATCTGGACGGGATCAGAGTGCCTGCGGGAATTCCCAAGCCGTTGACCGAAGCCGAGGTGTCGACGTTGTTGGCGGCGGTGACCGGTGACGCTCCTGTGGATCGACGCGACCGAGCGCTGCTCGAGTTCCTCTACGCGACCGGAGCGCGGATCGGCGAGGCGGTCGGCCTCTCATTGGGCGACATCGACCTCGAGTCGGGTCTGGTCCGCGTCTTCGGCAAGGGTTCCAAGGAGCGAATCGTTCCGTTCGGGCGAGCATCTCGCGACGCCCTTCAGGAGTGGCTCGGGCCGGATGGACGCCGGCGGATGGAACCCGTGCGTTGGGCGCGCCGGGGCGACTCCGAGGCGATGTTCCTCAACCAGCGCGGGGCGAGGCTCAGTCGTCAGTCGGCGTGGATGATCGTCAGCGACTACGGCGAGGCCTGTGGATTGGACAGACATCTCTCACCCCACGTCCTGCGCCACTCGTGTGCAACCCACCTGCTCGATCACGGTGCTGATCTGCGTATCGTGCAGGAGATGCTCGGTCACGCGTCGATCAGCACGACACAGATCTACACCAAGGTCTCGCAGGAGCGCTTGTGGGATGTCTACCGCTCTGCCCATCCGCGCGCCGGTCGCGTCCCGGCTGTGCGTGGTTCGACGGGTTCGCGATGACCCGGTTCGAGTCGCGGCTCGTCCATCTCGGCCACAAATCAGTCCATCTGCAACGTCGCTTCTTTCGTGCACTTTCGGACGATCCGCCGACGATTGTCGACGAGGAATGGGCGCTCGGCCATCTGTCGACGAATGAACGGGACCTGTGGCACCAGATGCAGAACCAGGACAAGCGACACTGTCTCGAAGTTGCTCGCCGCTTCGTCAGCTTCGCGCCCGATGCCCCGCGCTTCGCCATCGCCGCTGCGCTGATGCACGACGT
>JAYTRT010000038.1:0-2436 GCA_043746045.1 Actinomycetota bacterium
TGGGCAACGGACGAATCGAGATCTCGGTGCGACAACGGTCACCACTACGCTTGGCGACCGTGGTCAATGCACGCGTGGTCCGGTCCCGCGAATCCGTGCTGGCCGCCGCGCGCCAACTCCTGCTCGAGGGCGGACCGCCGGCCATCACGGTCGACGCCGTTGCGGCGCGTTCAGGGGTGGCCAAGTCGACGCTGTACCGGCACTGGGCGACACGTGACGAACTGGTGATCGACGTCTTCCAGTCGGTTGCCCCGCCGCTCGTCGAGCCCGATCCGGCGCTGCCGGCAGCCGATGCCCTTCGTTCCTTCGGACGTGAGCTCGGTCGGATCGCGGGTGATCCGGAGTGGCAGTGCATGATGCCGGCGTTGCTGTCGCTGAAGTTGCACGAGCGGGACTACGCGATGATCCAGGAGACGATGCAGGATCAACAGCGCGTCGTCATCAACGATCTGCTCCAACGCTGTGTCGACGAGGGCGTGCTCCGCCAGGAGGCCACGAGTGACACCTCGTTCACGCTCCTCGTCGGACCGTTCATGTTCGCCTCGTTGATCGGTGTCACCACCGTCGACGATGCGTTCGCCGATACGGTCGTCGAACACTTCATCGACGGGCACCGGGCGAGGGTCGATCTGTCGGCCTGACGCTCGCTCCGCCAGTATCTGCTCAGTCGAGTCCGTGCGTGTCGAGGTCTGCATAGGCCTTGGCGACACCCGCTTCGCCGAGCAGCTGCAGTTGTTCTGCGGCGACGACGCGCACGTCATGTACACCGAGGAAACCCAGGACGGCGCGGAGATATCCGGTGTTGAAGTCGATCGGGCTCCCGATGACGGTTCCGCCCGAAGCGGTCACGATCCAGGCCCGCTCGGCGCGCACCAGACCTTCCGGACCAGCCTCGGTGAATCGGAACGTCCGGCCAGCGCGACAGACCTGATCGATCCACGCCTTCATGGCCGCGGGGATCCCGAAGTTGTAGACCGGTGCAACCAGAACGACCTCGGTCGCTGTCAGCAGCTCGTCGACCAACTCATCGGAGTGCGCCAGAGCGCTGGGGTCAGCACCCGCGAATGCGGCGCCAACCCATTCGGCAGAGATGAAAGGCAGGCCGCTCGACACGTCGCGCCGAACCACCCGGGTGCCAGGGGTCGCCAGCCGGGTGACCAGTTCGTCGGCGAGCTTGCGGCTCACGGAACCCCCGTGGTCGGCTCCGGAGTCGATTCTGAGGATGGTCCGCGGGTGTTCGAGATCTGACATGAGGGGCCTCTGTCTCGGGAAGGTGATGTCCACAACAGTATGCCGGTTGCCGCTTCTTCCCGACATTTACGGAACCCCGAGTATTGAGGGAATGCAGGCCTCACTTGAGGATCATCTGATGTTGAATGGCGCACGATGTGGTCTCACCATCGACATCATCGAAAAGGAATCCATTCACATGAAGCAGTCCGCCATCAGGAAACGAGTCATCGGGTTCACCGTCCTGGGTCTCAGCATCGTTGCCGTTCCGGCAGTTGCGATGGCCTCGTCGCCCTCCTCCAGCCCGACGGCGACGACCGCGACGACCGTGAAGGCGACGACAACCACAACGCTTCCGAAGACAACGACCACGCTTGCCAAGACGGCGACAACCGTTCTCAAGAACAAGACCACGACGACCGCACCCAAGACGACCAAGACGTACGAGGTCATCGCCGGTACGTTCACCACGAAGGCAGCCGCGACGAAGCGGCTGAAAGCGATCAATGCCAAGAAGATCACCGGCCTCACCATCGTCCAGATCGGGAAGACCAAGATCAAGTACCGCCTGGAAACGACGGGCTTGACGAAGGCCAAAGCAATCGCCGCAGTGAAACTACTGAAGAGCGACAAGTTCTTCGCGTACTACGTCGTCAACTGAGCCGATCGTCGGATCACGAAGGATCGGCCGGCCCCACATCCCGAGCGAACGCAGTGATAGCAATGCTGCGGTGAACTGCTGATGCGGCCGATCCTCGTGGTCGATGACGAACCCGAACTGGCCGCCGCGTTGATGACTGCGCTGCGGCGTCACGGGTTCGAATGCGAATGGACGACGACACTCGCCGGAGCGCTGGAGGCGGCCCCTGCGGCCGAACTCGTGCTGCTCGATCTCGGGCTTCCCGACGGTGACGGATTGTCGATCTGCGCGGAACTGGGCAAGATCGTTCCGTTCATCGTGATCTCTGCGCGGGGCGACGAAGTCGACCGGATCGTGGCGCTCGAGTTGGGAGCCGACGACTATCTTTCCAAGCCGTTCTCGACCCGGGAACTGGTCGCCAGGTGTCGTGCGGTACTGCGCCGTTCCGGCTCTGCGCTCCGCTCGACGATCCACGCCTACGACATCGACATCGACCTCGATGCCTTCGAGGTGCGGCGCGATGACGTGCCGATCGAACTGACGGGCAAAGAAATGGCGCTGCTGAT
>JAYTRT010000039.1:0-7669 GCA_043746045.1 Actinomycetota bacterium
TCCCGAGCGCATATCTGAGGGGCGGGCCACCGGCGAGGCCGCCGAAGCGGCGCTTGTTCGCCGCCCGCAGATCGGCGACACCCGACCGGCCGCAGTGCCGAAAGCGGATCTTCCGGTTGCAGCCGACGTCGATGCCGAGGTCGGTGACGGGAAGAAAAAGCGCCGCCGGAGCAGTGGTAGCGGTGGCAGCGGTGGTCAGGGAAATGCTGCGCCCGGCCCGACTCCCGGTCGCGGGCGCGGTGGGTCGCCGAGCCACGCCGAGCCCTCGGGCTCGGGTCGTGGCAGTTCCGCGCAGCTCGATCCGGACGTGCTCGAGAAGCGACGCGGACGCGAGCGCAACGGTCGTCCGATCGGTCGGTACCTGATGTGTGTCCAGGTGCGCGACAACCTCACCCAGGTCGCCGTGATGGAAGGGCGCAACCTCGTCGAGCATTACGTCAGCCGACCCGCCGACGACGTCAGCCAGATCCACGGCAACATCTACGTCGGCAAGGTCCAGAACGTGCTGCCCGGCATGGAGGCCGCCTTCGTCGACATCGGCACGCCGAAGAATGCGGTGCTCTATCGCGGCGATGTGCAATACGACCAGGAGGACATCGTCGAGCGCGGCTCGTCCACCGGTGGTCACGGCGCCGCCGGAAAGGACGCGCGGATCGAGCAGATCCTCAAGGCCAAGCAGTTGATCGTCTGTCAGGTCACCAAGAATCCGATCGGGGCCAAGGGTGCTCGGCTGACTCAGGAAGTGTCGCTGCCCGGTCGCTTCGTGGTGCTCATCCCCAACAGCAAGACGTACGGCATCTCCAAGCGCCTCCCGGACGACGTCCGCAAGCGCCTACGCAACATTCTCGACCGGGTCAAGCCGGGCGAGCACGGTCTGATCGTGCGCACCGCGGCCGAGAACGCGTCCGAGCACGAACTACGCGCCGACATGACCCGTTTGCTCGATCAGTGGAACACGATCGAGGCCAAGGCCAAGCGGATGCAGAGCCCCGGCCTGTTGTATCGCGAACCCGAATTGGCTGTCCGAGTGATCCGCGAGGAGTTCAACTCCGAGTACCGCGGCGTCATCATCGACGACAAGCGCCTGTTCGAGGACGTCCACGATTACATCGGTGCGTTCAATCCAGAACTCGCCGACCGGGTCGAGTACTACGATCCCGACGAAGAGGGCCTGCCGATCTACGAGCGGTTCCACCTGCACGAGCAGCTGCACAAGGCGCTCGACCGCAAGGTGTGGCTGCCGTCCGGCGGCTCGTTGATCATCGAGCACACCGAGGCTCTGTCGGTGATCGACGTGAACACCGGCAAGAACGTGGGCACCAAGGACAGCAACCTCGAGGCAACGGTTTTCCACAACAACCTCGAGGCGGCCGACGAAATCGCCCGGCAGTTGCGTCTTCGCGACATCGGCGGGATCATCGTGATCGACTTCATCGACATGGAGATCCGCGAGAACCGCAAGAAGGTCGTCGATGCGTTCAAGAATGCGCTGGCCCGTGACAAAACGCGCACCCAGGTCTTCGACATCACCGATCTCGGCCTCGTCGAAATGACTCGCAAGCGCATCGGGGAGGGCCTGCTGACGAACTTCGCCGACCAGTGCCCGAACTGCGATGGTCGCGGCGTGGTCGTCGATCTGGCGATGCTGGGCTGAGCGTCGCATGGCGTGGGAAACCGAAATCAACACCGATAGAGTCGTGGGGCTATGTACGCAGTAATCGCAACCGGCGGTAAGCAGGAACGTGTCGCAGAAGGCCAGCAGTTGCAGGTCGAGCTTCTCGGAACTGAAGACGGCGCCGACGTCTCCTTCACACCAGTCCTTCTCGTCGATGGCGATTCGGTTCTGGCCACCCCATCCGAACTCGCAGGCGTCACCGTCACCGGCAAGGTGATCGGTACCGTGAAAGGCGTGAAGATCGATGGCTTCACCTACAAGCGGCGCACCAATCAGCGTCGTCGCTATGGGCACCGCCAGAAGTACTCCGTCGTCGAGATCACATCGATCGCGAAAGGCTGAACAGCCATGTCGAAGACAAAAGGTGGCGGTTCAACCCGCAACGGTCGTGACTCCAATGCACAGCGGCTCGGCGTCAAGGAGTTCGGCGGCACGGAAGTGACCGCCGGCAGCATCTTGATCCGCCAGCGCGGCACCAAGTTCCATCCCGGCCACAATGTCGGCCTGGCCAAGGACGACAGCCTGTTCGCACTGAAGGACGGCGTGGTCGAGTTCGGCCAGCTCCGTGGCCGTCGCGTGATCAGCGTCCTCCCCCTCGAAGCAGAATAGTTCCTCGGGCGTTTCTGCCCCCCAGAGCGCGCTTTCAACTGCAAACTTCAGCAAGCACTTCTGCGAACCCGGCCGATCCGGCCGGGTTTCGTCGTCGTCGGCCTGACGTCGGCGCGTGTCCGTGCACTGCACCGGTCGCCGAGTTCGTCAGTGGTGGACGCCGATACCGTGGGGGAGTCGGTCTGGTCCCCAACCGAGCAGGGCCACGGCCTGGCTGCAGGCGAAGCGGTCCGTCATCCCGCTCACGTAGCGGACGGCCTCGCGCAACGCAGGTGCACTGCCAGCGGTGAAGCCGCCGGCCGATGGTGTGAGGACGTAGTCATCCGACGGTGCCGGAAGCAGGTTCGGGCGATCGGCGTAGTGCTCGACGAGCGCTTGGAGGAGCCCGATCACTGCAGTGGCTTGCGTGCGAGAAGCCGGCCGCAGATATACCTGCTCGTAATTGAAGGCCCGGAAGCACGCAAGGGCGCCAGCGTGGTCGTCGATCATCCCGATCCGGCCGGTGCGCGCCGTCGCCTCGATCATCGCGTGGATGAATGCCCCGAGCTGGCGTGAACGAGAGACGCCGCACAGCGCGCGCACGGGGGCCGGCAGCATCGAATCGGTGACGATGCCGGCTGCGACCGCGTCCTCGAAATCGTGGCAGACGTAGGCGATCCGGTCGGCCCACGAGACGACTTCGCCCTCCGGCGTCATCGGCGCCGGCCGCGACCATGAGTGGTTGCGAATGCCGTCGAGCGTCTCGACGCACAAGTTGTGCGGCGCCAGCGTCACGTCGGCCCCCCACACGGCATGGTCGTAACCACCGTCGAGATACGGGCTCAGCGCATCCTCGCTGGCGTGGCCGCCGGGTCCGTGCCCGCAGTCGTGGCCGAGTGCGATTGCTTCGGTGAGCGCGACGTTGAGGCCGAGTGCACGAGAGATCGACACGGCGACCTGGGCGACTTCCAGGGCATGTGTCAAGCGAGTGCGTTGATGGTCGTCGGGAAAAACGAACACCTGGGTCTTGCCGGCCAGACGCCGGAATGCCGACGAATGCAGGATCCGGTCGCGATCGCGTTCGAAGCATGTTCGAAACGGGTCCGGTATTTCGTCGAACAACCGGTTACCAGCCTCGTGCGGTCGCGTCGCGAGCGTCGCCATCGTGGCGTTCTGGCTGTCTTCGCGAGCCCGACGGTCGACGATTGCGGTGCTTCCGGGACCCGCCCACGAATCGGAATGGGCGAGTTGAACGCCGGCAACGGGGTGCCCCGACATCGTCGCGGCCCAGCGCTCGGCACGTTCAGCGAGTTCCGACGGTGACCGCTCCATCGACTCAGGTTATGTGCCAAGTTCGGCCAGCGTTGTTCGAAGATAGCCTCTGACTGCTCTATGAGTGGATTTGTCGACGAAGCCCAACTGAATGTCCGTGGCGGAGACGGTGGGGCCGGCTGTGTCTCGTTCCGCCGTGAGGGCCCCGTTGCCTTCGGCGGCCCGAACGGTGGAGACGGTGGTGGTGGCGGCGACGTCTGGCTGGTGGCCACTCGCAACGTCGCCTCGCTCCTGGCTTTCCGCGACCATCCGCACCGCCGGGCCAAGGACGGCGTGCACGGCAAAGGCAAGGATCAGCACGGTAAGCGAGGCGAAAGCCTCGAGGTGATGGTGCCAGAGGGCACGGTCGCGCGAGACATGTACACCGGTGAGTTGTTGGCCGATCTGGTCAATCACGGCGACCGCTGGCTGGCCGCGCCGGGCGGCCGTGGCGGCAGAGGAAACGCCAAGTTCTGGTCGAACAAGCGTCGCGCCCCGATTTTTGCCGAGCAGGGTGAGCACGGCACCGACCGGTGGCTCAAGCTGGATCTGAAGCTGATGGCCGATGTCGCTCTGGTCGGCTTCCCGAACGCCGGCAAGAGCACCTTGATCAGCACGATCAGTGCGGCCAAGCCGAAGATCGCCGACTATCCGTTCACCACGCTCGAGCCCAACCTCGGTGTCGTCCGGGTCGACAGCAGCACCGACTACATCGTCGCCGACATCCCCGGACTGATCGAGGGCGCGAGCGAAGGTCATGGCCTCGGGCACCAGTTCCTGCGCCACATCGAGCGGGCCAGGGTCCTGTGCGTGATGGTCGATCTGGCTGCGACCGATGGTGTCAGCCCCGCCGAACAAGAACGGATCCTGCTCAAAGAACTCGGCGACTACGACCCCGAGATGTTGGAACGTCCGCGCGTCGTGGTCGGCACCAAGAACGACATCGGTTCCGAAACCGAGTGGGATGGTCCGCGGATCAGCGCGTTCACCACCGAAGGTGTGCGGACCCTCGTCTCCACGATGGCGCAATTGGTGCAGGAGGCCCGCAAGGCTCAACCCGAGCACGAAGGCATCGTCATCATCCGACCCGATGTCGATGGATCGATCGTCGAGCGGCTCGAGCCGGGTCAGTACCGTCTGCGCGGCCGCGATGTCGAGCGCGCCGTTGCGCTGAACGATGTCACCACACCGGAGGCGTTGAACTGGATCGACGACAGGCTGAAGAAGCTCGGGGTCGATCGCCTCCTCAATCGCGCCGGTGCAGCCGAGGGAGACATCATCTGGATCGGCAACTTCAGTTTCGAGTACGAGCCCGACCTCTGACATGCGCATCGGGAAATGCGTGTCATGCGCGTCATAGCCAAGGTCGGGACGTCATCGCTGACGAACGCCGACGGAATGATCCAGCGCGAGGTGATCGCCAATCTGTGCGATCAACTCGCTGCCATCCGGGTGCAGGGTCACGATGTGATCCTGGTCAGTTCCGCAGCCATCTCGGCCGGCGTCGCCGCCCTGAAACTGCCCAGTCGACCGACCGACGTGTTGACCCTCCAGGCCTTGGCAGCGGCCGGCCAACCGAGACTGATGGAGCACTACATCCGTGAGCTCGACCGGCACGGTCTGGTCGCAGCGCAGGTGCTCTTGGTCCCGCACGATTTCGCCGATCGACAGCAGTACCTACACGCCCGACAGACGCTGTCCCGGCTGCTCGAACTCGGGTGCGTTCCGATCATCAACGAGAACGACGCGGTTGCCAGTGACGAGATCCGTTTCGGAGACAACGACCGCATCGCTGCGCTCGTCGCCCACAACGTCAGTGCCGATCTTCTCGTCCTGCTGACGGACACGCCCGGCCTGTACACCTCCGACCCGCGCACGGATCCCGCTGCCTCACTGATCGTCGACGTTGCAGCCAACGACCCGCTCCTGGCTGTCTCGGCCAGCGCCACGGGCAGCGACCGAGGCAGCGGCGGTATGGCGTCGAAGCTGCAGGCCGCTCGACTGGCCAGCTGGTCAGGCGTGCGCGCTGTCATCGCCCACGCGTCACGGCCGAACGTGATCGTCGATGCGGTGCGCGGCCTTCCGGTCGGCACCACGTTCGCCCCGAGTGATCGTCGCCTTGCAGCGCGCAAACTCTGGATCGGGTTCGCCAGCGACGTCCAAGGCTCGGTCACCGTCGATGCCGGCGCCTACCACGCGCTTGTCGAAGGCGGCCGATCGTTGCTGCCTGCAGGGGTGATCGGGGTCAGCGGCGACTTTCACGAAGGCGCGACCGTCGAGATATGTACTCCCGATGGGGTCGTGTTCGCCCGCGGCATGGTCGTGTCGGGAGCCGACGTCGTCCAGGAGACCGCTGGGCGCAGCATGCGCGATCTGCCGGCGCGTGTCGCCCACGAAGTCGTTCACCGCGACGATCTCGTGCTGCTGCCCCACTGACGAACCAAGCAGGTCAGATTGTCGTCAGCCGGTGCTGGTTGTTCCCTCGAGAGGGACCTCGGCCGCCGGTGCAGGTGCTGCGATCTCGGCGGCGGGCGCTGATGCGGGGTTGAGGCCGAGCTCCTCGCGGAGCTGGCTGAGACGGCCCTGCGCTTCGACGTTGGCCGTAGCCATCTCGACTTCCTGGATGCGGCTGTTGACGTTCGTGTCCTGCAATTCCGACGAGGCCTGGGCCTTGGCGTAGCGGGCCTCGATCTTGTCGCTGACTTCCTTCAATGTCGGAACGTCGTCGCCGACCGTCTCGCCGAGCTGATCCATGGCCTTGTTCATCTGCTCTTGCATCTTGGCCTGCTCGAGCTGAGACAGGAGCTTGTTCTTCTCCGACAGCTTCTGTTGCAACAGCCGACTGTTCTGGGCAACGGCAGCCTTGGCCTGATCGGCGGCCTGGGTCGAATTGATGACCATCGCCTTCAAGCCTTCGACGTCTTTCTCGGTCTGGATCAACTGATTGGCGATGGTCTCGGCGGCACTGTTGTACTGGGCAGCTTTGGTCGCGTCGCCGGACTTGGTTGCGTCGGCGGCCATGACGAGCGCCTGCCGAGCATTGCCGTTGAGCTTCTCCAGTTCGGCCATCTTGGTGTTCAGGCGGATTTCGCTCTGCTTCTGCGTGGCGATGACGTTGACGGCCTGATCCCTCAGCCGGCGATGCTGATCCTGGGCCTCGGTCAAAGCCTGCTCGAGCTGCACTGCCGGATCGGCGCGATCGTTGAAGTCCTTGTTGAACTTCGCGCCGATGTAGTTCCACCACTTGCGGAAAGCTTTGAACATGACCCGGATACTAGACGGGTGTCTCGGCGCTCCGGCGCGGCGCCAGACGGTTTTTGAGCAGGTCGATCTCCGGTGTTTCCAGGGAAACGAGGATGAGGACGTACACCACCGTTCCGACCACCGTTCCGGCCACGAGACGCAGGATCGCCCCACCGCCGGAATTGCTGCCGAACGCTCTGGCGGTGCCCCAGACCGCTTCGGCCATGATGACGCTGGCGAGCAGCATCCGCCACAGGCTTTCGTACAACGGTCGCAGACTGAAGCCAGGAACCTTGTAGCTGAGCACGAGCAGTGCCAGCGCTGCGCTGAGCAAGTATGCGATTCCGAAGGACAGTCCGAGACCGAGCACCCCGTATCGATGGAACAGGGCGAATGCGAGCACGATGTTGATGGCGTTCTCGAACAGGTTGATCATGAACGGGGTTCGTGCATCGTGATGGGCGTAGAACGCGCGGAGGACGAACAGGTACACGCTGAACCCGACCAGACCGATCGCGAATCCGGCGAGGGCGCGGCTGGTGTTCAGAGCGGCGAGGGCGGAGAATTGTCTGTGTTGCAGGATCCCGCCGATGATCGCGCGTCGAAGCACGAACAGTCCGAGGCCGGCTGGCAACGTCAGCAATGCCACCATTCGAACGCCGAGGGAGGTCTGCTCGATGAACCGTCCCTTGTCGCGCTTGACCACGTTCCGGGCCATCTCCGGCTCGAAGGTCGTTGCGATCGACACGGCCAACAAGCCGTGCGGCAGGACGAAGAACGTGAACGCCTTGGTGTACGCGTCCGCCTGTCCGGCCCCAGTGCTGAGGGCCAGGTTCTGGACGACGATGATCG
>JAYTRT010000040.1:0-2432 GCA_043746045.1 Actinomycetota bacterium
CCCTGCATGCTCGGGGGTGTCGCCAACTGCAACATAGTCGACCGGTAGACGGCACTCACCGTGTCGAACGCGCCGGCGATTCCCAGCATCAACAGACCGACCCACAGGGTGGACACCAGACCGAAGACGGCAATCGCTCCTCCCCAGATGGTGATCGCGACGACCACACCGAGGCCCTGCCGATGGACCCTGCTGATCGCCCCACCGAGAAGCGTGGCGATGAGAGCGCCGACGGCCGGCGCCGAATACAGCAGTCCGGCTGTTCCCGCGCCACCGTGGTAGAGCCGCTCGGCCAAGGCCGGGAACAAAGCCCGTGGCATCCCGAAGACCATTGCGATGATGTCCATCAGGAAGGTCATCATGATGACCTTGCGTCGACCGATGAAGCGCAGTCCCTCGACGACGGAGCGAATTCCAGCGGGTACTGCATCCAGCGCAGGCTTCAGAGCGGGCAGCCCGAGCGCCCCGTACAGCGCCCCGATGAACGAGACCGCGTCGATCGCGTATGCCCACGAGAACCCGCCGGCGCCGACGGCGAGGCCGGCCACCATCGGCCCGACGATCACGCCGACCTGGAAGCCACCCATGCTGATCGTGTTTGCCGCCGGCAGCAGATCGGCGCGGACCAGTTGGGGCAGGATCGCCCGACGCGTCGGCGAGTCGACGGCGACGAACGCAGCCTGGATGGCGACGCAACCGAACAGCAGACCGATGTTGTCGAGGTGCATTGCCGCCTGGACCAGCAGTACCACGCTGACCGACATCATCCCGATCGAGGTGATGAACACGAGACGGCGACGGTCGACCGCATCGGCGATCGCTCCGCCGTACAGGCCGAAGATGATCAGCGGCCCGAGGCCGATCACCCCGACGAGGCCGACGTACAGCGAGGAATGGGTGATGGCATAGACCTGCAGGGCAACAGCAACCTGGGTGACCTGGCTGCCGATGACCGACACCGTCTGCCCGATGAAGAGACGTTTGAACGGCCGAGACTCGCGCAGCGGCGTGACGTCGATCGCTGCACCACGAACGATGCCGGATGCGCGCCCCGGACGCCCCGACGCCGACTTCGTGGACCGGCTCAGAACTGTGGCGCTTCCGGGAAGAAGCTCAACTCGTCCCGGCTCCTCATCTGCACCCGACCGCCGGCGATCGCGACGACTGCGTCCCAATGATCACGGAGTGTCTCGATGGTCAGGCCGGCTCCAGCGATGTAGCCGGGCACACCCATCGTCGCGACTCGTGCGACGCGGCCGCCACCGGAGCTGATCAACTCGCCGGTGCAGGGGGAGTCCGGATGACACAGCAACACCGCAGCCGGCGAACTGAGCTCGGGAGGGAAGCGGTCCTGCATCCACTGTCGCGTGTCCTCGTTCGGGTTGAGCGCAGCGGCCCGGGTGTAGCCCATCGGCAGGATCGCGTTGACGATGATGTTGTGCTCGACCCCTTCCATCGCCAGTGAACGAGTCAGCCCCCAGAGACCCGCTTTGGCCATTGCGTAGACCGCGCTACCGGCCGCACCCATCGCGCTTGCCGACGATGTGAACACGATCCGTCCACCGCCGTTGGCGGCCAAGATCGGCCACGCCGCCCGGGCCACGTAGAACGAGCCGAGCATGTGCGAGTCGACGATCGTGTGCAGAATCTCATCGGTGACGGTGTCGATCGGCCCGGTTGGTCCACCGGCCCCGGCATTGTTCAGCACAGCGTCCAGGCGGCCGAAGTCGGCGTATGTCTCGTCGATCAATGCGGCTGCAGCGATGGGATCGGACACCGACGTGGCGGACGCTGTTGCCCGACCGCCGGCGGTGACGATGTCTCTCGCCGTCTGTTCGGCGCCCTTGGCCGAGATGTCGTTGACGACGACCGTGGCACCACGACGACCGAGCAGCAGGGCGTGCTCGCGGCCGAGCCCGAATCCGCCGCCGGTGACGACGACGACGTGACCATCGAACCGGATGGTGCCGACGCGATCAGCCGTCACCGAACCGGCCCGCGGGCCATCTCCAGGAGCTGAGCCGCGATGTTGTCCGGGACGGGCGTGACGGAGAGCCGCATGCCCTTGCGTACGACCATCAGATCGGTGCCGTCGAATGCATCGCGCAGCTCGTCGAGCGTGATGTAGTTCGGGAACTTCTCGACGAACTTGACCTTGACGGTGTGCCAACGAGGCTTGTCCTTGGTGCTCTTCGGGTCGTAATAGTGCGACGCCTCGTCGAACTGCGTCGGGTCGACGATGTTCAGCGCCGAGACCTTGGCCAGGCCGACGACACCCGGCGGCTTCTCGTTCGAGTGGTAGAAGAAAACGAGATCGCCGATCTCGGCGGACAGCAGGTAGTTGCGGGCCTGATAGTTCCTGATTCCGTCCCAGATGGTGGTCTTCTGCCGACGCAGATCGTCGATGCTGAATGCGTCGGGCTCGGACTTGA
>JAYTRT010000041.1:0-2426 GCA_043746045.1 Actinomycetota bacterium
GTTTCGTTTTGGCGGGTGGTGGTTGGCGAGTCGTCAGTGGTTGGTGGCGAGGCGGGCGAGGTCGGTGGTCACGTTCCAGTTGCGGGCCGTGATCGCGACACCGAGCTTGTTCCAGACGCCGGCGGTCAGCTTGGTCGTGCCCGCGCCGACCGCATAACGGATGTAGACCTCGGTGCCGACGACACGCACTTCGTCGGCGCCGATCAAGGACATCGTGAAGGCGTCGACGGCGGCCGCGGCCGGGTGCGCGTCCATGAACCCGACGTACAGCCTGCTGCTGTCGTCAGGGTGACGTCCGGCGATGAACGGGTTCGATTGGGTGACGGACCGCAACTGAGAATCCGTGCGCATGATCGCCGTGATCGTCAGTCCCAAACGGTCGGTGATCAACTGCTCCACGTCGCGCTTGACGGTGGCGGCATCGTTGCTCGCGGTGAAGATCACGTTCCCGGTCTGAATGTGAGTGACGGCATCGGCGTGGCCGGCTTCGACGAAGGCGGCACGCAGATCGGCCATCGTGATCCGGTTCGTCCGACCCACGTTGACAGCACGCAGCAGAGCGACGAACGTGGTCATTCGCCAGAAACTACCTGTCGGTGACCACCGGGAGGCTGCTGGTTCGGAAGCGACGCAGGCGAAGGCTGTTCGAGACCACGAACACACTGGAGCACGCCATCGCCAGACCGGCCAGCATCGGGTTCAGCAGGCCCGCAGCGGCCAGTGGCAGGGCGGCGACGTTGTAGGCGAATGCCCAGAACAGGTTGGTCTTGATCGTTCGCAGCGTCGCTCTCGACAGCCGGATCGCATCGACAGCGGCGCGCAGATCACCGCGCACCAGCGTGATGTCGCTGGCCTCGATCGCAGCATCGGTCCCGGTCCCCATCGCCAACCCGAGATCGGCTTGGGCAAGGGCGGCAGCATCGTTGACACCATCGCCGATCATCGCGACGACTCGACCTTCTGCTTGCAGCCCGCGGATCACGGCCACCTTGTCCGCCGGCAGGACTTCGGCGATGACTTCGTCGATACCGACCTGTGCTGAGACGGAACGAGCGGCTCTTTCGTTGTCACCGGTGAGCAGCACGGGTCGTAGCCCGAGGGCACGAAGGCCGCCGATCGCCACTGCCGAGGTCGGCTTGAGTGTGTCGGCCACGACGACGACAGCGCACACCTGGCCGTCCCGACCGATGAAGATCGGTGTCCGCCCCGCTGATTCGGCTTCATCGCGCGCTGCGCGCAGGCGATCGTCGAGATGGAGCGACCGGTCGGCGAGGAACCGTTCGCGGCCGGCGATGACGGCGTGACCGTCGACAACGCCCTCGACACCGAGCCCGGGGGTGTTCTCGAACTCGGTCACCGGCGCAAGGGTGATGCCACGAAGTTCGGCGCCGGCCGCAATTGCCTGGGCGATGGGGTGTTCGGACGCATGCTCCAGCGATCCGGCGAGGAACAGCGCTTCCACCGTTGGGACGGAGTCGGTGGTGATCACGTCGACGAGCGACATCTTGCCGGTCGTCACGGTGCCGGTCTTGTCGAGCACGACGGTGTCCACCTTGCGCGTCGATTCCAGTACTTCCGGACCCTTGATCAGTACTCCGAGTTGGGCGCCACGGCCGGTTCCCACCATCAACGCGGTCGGAGTCGCCAATCCGAGGGCGCACGGACAGGCGATGATCAGAACCGCAACGGCGGCGGTGAACGCCGTCGTGGACGCATTCGACGAGGCAGCAATCAACCAGAACGCGAGCGTCGCCAGGGCGAGAACGATCACCACAGGGACGAAGATCGCCGACACCCTGTCTGCGAGCCGCTGCACATCTGCCTTGCCGGTCTGGGCGTCTTCGACCATCCTGCCGATCTGCGCGAGCGCCGTATCGGCGCCGATCCTGGTGGCGCGAACGACCAGACGACCACCGACGTTGGTGGTGGCGCCCGTCACGGGGTCGCCGGGCGCGACCTCGACCGGCACGGCTTCACCGGTCAGCAGCGAGGCATCGATGGCCGACGTCCCTTCGGCGACGACTCCGTCGGTCGCGATCTTCTCGCCAGGACGGACGACGAAGACATCACCGACAACCAGTTCTTCGACGGGGATACGGCTTTCGATGCCGTCACGGATGACGCCGACGTCTTTGGCGCCGAGCTCGAGCAGTGCTTTCAGCGCTGCACCGGAACGACGCTTGGCGCGCGCTTCGAAGTATCGACCGGCGAGGATGAAGACGGTCACCCCCGACGCGACCTCGAGGTAGATCTGCGACGAGCCCATGCCGCGTTCGGGGCGGATCGAAAATCCATGTCGCATCGAGAGTCGACCGGCCTCACCGAAGAACAGCGCGTACACGCTCCAGCCGAATGCGGCGATCGTGCCGATCGAGATCAGGGTGTCCATCGTCGCCGCGGCGTGACGAAGATTCGCCCACGCGGCC
>JAYTRT010000042.1:0-2426 GCA_043746045.1 Actinomycetota bacterium
GCTGCTCGGTGTAGTGACGACCGATGATCTGCAACCCGACCGGCATGCCCTGCACCGTGCCGGCAGGGACCGACACGGCCGGATTCCCGTGCATGTTCGCCGGGAACGTGAGCCGGCCGTTGTTCGCCGCACCGGCTGTGATGCCGCCGAACTCGGTCGGAAGGGGGCCTTCGGCGGCGAACGCGATGTCGGGGTTGCTGGCGGTGACGACGAGGTCGACGGCACCGAAGATCTGCGCCATGCGCTCGTTCAGTTCCATCCGGCGATCCTCTATCTTGATCCGTGCGTCGAGGTTGTAGCGCTCCTCGGTGATCCGCATGCTGCCGCGGATCTCGGGCGTGAGGACATCCTTGCAGTCCGGCCAGAAATCCTTGAGCTGGCTGTACGTACCGATGCCGCCGCTGATGCTCCACGCCGCGCCCATGCTCGGCAGCGACACATCGACACCGGCGACCCGGACCATTCCGGTTGCCGCGATCAATCGGTCGGCTGCGGCCTCGAGTACGTCCCACATCTCCGCGGACACCACCGCGCCGCCCCAGTCGGCGGCAACAGCAACGCGCATTCCCCGAAGGCTGTCGACATGTGTGCCCAGTTCGCGCTCCCAACCGTCCGTGCGGGGCAGGCTGAACCGGTCGCGAGCGTCGTATCCGTTGACGACATCGAACCAGCGTGCCGTGTCTCGCACCGAACGGCTGAGGCAGCCGATGGTCACGGTCATGTTGCCGATCGGGGTGCGCGGCGCCAGCGGGATCCGGCCGTACGTTGCCTTCAAGCCGAACAACCCGGTGAAACCTGCGGGGATCCGGATCGAGCCTCCACCGTCGCCGCCGGTGGCGATGGTGATCAGGCCGCCCGACACCGCCGAGGCCGTTCCACCACTGGAGCCGCCAGGGGTCCGGGTGACGTCCCACGGATTGCGGGTCACGCCATGGATCACGGTGCGCGTCAGGTTCACGCCTCCGAACTCGCTGGCCGTCGTCAGTCCGGCCAGTACGGCGCCCCCCTTGGCACGCATCCGTTCCAACTGCACCGAGGTGTGCGGGGCGATGCGATCTTCGAACACGGCGCAGGCCTCGGTTGCCGGCCATCCTTCGACATCGTCGAGTTCCTTGACGCCGACCGGTACACCACCGAACGGGAGCGAGACATCCGCTGCACGCGCTGCCTCCATTGCCTGCTCGCGTGCGGTGTAGCAGAACGCGTTGAGCTCGCTGGCGTCGATGGCGTCGTAGGTGGCCTGCAACTCCTCGGCCGGGGATCGCTGACCCGATCGGAAGGCGTCGACCAACGAGCAAGTGTCGCCCAACCACGTCTGTGTGACCTGCGCTGCTGTCATGGGGCGACGCTACATCGTGGCGTCGGCCAGCCCCACCCGTGAACTCCATCCGTCCATTCTCCGAGCGGCCGAGGCAGATGTTCGCAGCCGCTCGTAGAGTCCTGCAGCACATGGACAGCCGCGCATTCCTCGACCTCCGCCCGAGCCACAACCCCTACCGCTGGTCGCTGCCCGTGACGCAGTCGCTGTGCACGTGGGGCGGGTTCCTGTTCGGGGGCTGCGCGCTCGGGTCGGCGATTTCGGCGATGGAGCAGACATCTGGTCGGGAGTGCGTGTGGGCCGCGGCGCAGTACCTGTCGTATGCGAAGCCGGGCGAAGTGATGGATATCGATGTGACGGTCGCGGTCGATGGTCATCAGATCACCCAGGCCCGCGCTGTGGGGCACGTCGGCAACCGCGAGATCCTGACGGTCAACGCGGCCCTCGGACATCGCAATCTGGATATCGCCGGTCAATGGGAGCAGATGCCCGATGTACCGACGCCCGACAAATGTGCCGAGCGCGAGTGGCGGATGCCCGCAGCGGGAACGATCAACGAACGGCTCGAGCAGCGAATGGTGAAGGGTCGGGCCTTGAACTCGCTCGACGGCAGCCACGGCGATGGCCGGACCCAGCTGTGGGCTCGGATCCCCGGGGTGATCGAGGGGGTGGATGCCACGACGCTGGCGATCCTCGGTGACTTCGTGCCGATGGCCGTCGGCCAGGCGCTCGGTGTGCGCGGTGGCGGGAACAGCCTCGACAACACGCTGCGAGTGGCCCGCCTCGTGCCAACCGAATGGGTGCTGCTGGACATCAAGGTGCACGCCGTCGAGCGAGGGTTCGGCCATGGGCTGGTGCACATGTTCGCCGAGGACGGAACCCTGATGGCCACCGCCAGTCAGAGCTGCATCGTGCGGTTCTGGAAAGGTGAGGAGCAGGAATGGGATCGCAACATGGCACGAGGGGGAACGGAATGAGCACCGAGACGACCAGCACGGCGACAAGCAGCACCGAGACGACCAGCACGGCGACAAGCAGCACGGCGACACGCAGCACGGCGACGACACGGCTGCCGAATCGACCGGGGATGACCGTGCCACTCCCTGGC
>JAYTRT010000043.1:0-7645 GCA_043746045.1 Actinomycetota bacterium
TCCATCGCGCCGTACTGGCGCAGCGTCTCGACGGTCTGGGCGATCGTCGAACCCTTCTGGCCGATGGCGACGTAGATGCACTTCACGCCGAGGCCACGCTGGTTGATGATGGCGTCGATCGCGACCGTGGTCTTGCCGGTCTTGCGGTCGCCGATGATCAGCTGGCGTTGGCCACGGCCGATCGGCGTCATCGCATCGATCGACTTGATGCCGGTCTGCAGCGGCTCGTGGACGGGCTTGCGGCCCATGATTCCGGGGGCCTGGATCTCGACTCGGCGCTGGATGGAGCCGACGACGTCGCCCTTGCCGTCGATCGGCTGACCGAGTGCGTTGACGACCCGACCGATCATCGCATCGCCCACCGGGACGGAGAGGATCCGGCCCGTTGCCTTGACGGGCTGGCCCTCTTCGATCGCATCGGCGTTGCCGAGGATGACGGCGCCGATCGAGTCCTCGTCGAGGTTGAGCGCGAGGCCCACCGAACCGTCGGCGAATTCGAGGAGCTCGTTCACGCCGCAGTCGGGAAGCCCGGACACCCGGGCGATGCCGTCACCGACTTCGGTGACGCGGCCGACGGTGCGTGCCTCCAACGACGGCTCGAAGCCTTCGAGGTTCTTCTTGAGCGCTGAAGCGATGTCGCCGGCGCTGAGTGTGAGCTCTGCCATGTCTTGTTCCGTTCCTGTGAATCCTGGGGCGGCTCTAGAGCCGGGCCTTCAACTGGTCGAGGCGGGTACGTACGGTGCCGTCGATCACGGTGTCGCCCACCGTTGCGACGAGGCCACCGAGAACAGTGGGATCGACGACGACTTTGAGGTTGACTTGCTTGCCGGTGGCGTTGGCCAGGGCAGCCCGGAGGCGGTCCTGCTGATCCGGCGTGAGCTCGATCGCACTGCGCACTTCGGCGACTTCGAGGTTCTTCGAGCTGCTTGCCCGCTGGACCAGGATGTCGATGATGGCCGGCAGGTCGCGACCGCGACCGGAACCGACGACCATGCTGACGAGCTGGATCGTGGTCGACGTTGCCTTCCCACCGAGCAGGTCCTCGACGATGGACTGGCGCCGCGACGCCGGGATCATGTCGTCGGTGAGTGCGTTGCGAAGGGCATCGCTGCTCTCGTAGCTGCGCGCGAAGCGGAACAGTTCGTCCTCGACCTCGTCGAGCGATCCTTCGGCACGAGCGATCTCGAACAGTGCCTTGGCGTAACCCTCGATGCGTGCGTCGCTCATGATGCTGCCCCAGCGGTTGTCGCGCCGGCAGTCTGGAGGCCGACGGTCTGGATGAAGTTCTCGATCAACTGCTGATGCGTCGCGTCGTCGATCGACTCGGCGACGGCGCGCTCGGCTGCTGTCGCCGACATCCTCGAGATCTCGGCACGCAGTTCATCGCCCTGACGACTCCGAGCTGTCTCGATGTCGGCGGTGGCACGGGCGTGCAGTTCGGCGATCTCGGCATCGACTCGCGTGTTGAAGTCGGTGACGAGTGCTGCTGATTGGGCAGCGGCCTCATCCAGCAGGCGGGTCCGTTCGACTTGGATGTCTCCTTTGGCCTGACGAATGCTCGCTGCCTCGTCGGCCGCGGCTGATTTGTCGCTCGCCGCTCCGTCGAGCTCTTTCTGGATCTTCGCGGTTCGAGCGCCGAGACCCTTCTTCAGAGCAGGCCCGGCGAACTTGGCGAGCAGCACGAAGATCATGATCGAGGCGATGCCGCCATAGATGATCTCGGCCGTCTCCGGCAGGAACGAGCTGTGGGTGACGATGCCCTGGGTGTCGATCGAGACCGTGTTGTCGGTGACGGCCCGGCCGATGAGCGGCAGGATCGATGCGAAAGAGCTCATCGCAGGGCTCCCGCGCTCATCACGTCGTCGACGACTCTGCCGACCACACTCGGATCAGGATCCTTGCCGATCGCGAGCCGGATCGCGCTCGAGCTGACGTCCTCGACAGCACCCTTGATCTGCGACTGAACGGCAACGCGGGCGGCCTCGTTCTCGGCCGTCGCCGCAGCTCGCTTGGTGGCGATCTCGGCGTTGGCGGCAGCGATCCGGGCGGTGCGGGTGGTCTCGAGTTCCTGACGGGCATGATCGATCTGCGCAGCCGCTTCGGCCTTCAACATGGCGACCTGTGCGTTGTACTCGGCCACTTCGGAGCGGGCCGCGGCACGAGCCGAAGACGCTTGCGCGTGGTCGGACTGAATGCCGTCGTAACGAGCATCCATGCCTTTCTTCAGTCGTGGGAAGGCGACGTACCGCATGATCAGCGCGAACACGATGAACGCCCCGGCACCCCAGACGACTTCTTTGACCTCCGGCACGATCGGGTTCGGCCCGGGCGCTGCTTCGTTGACCCCGGCGTGGGCGATGCCAGTCTTGGCGACGATCAGGCCGTCGCTGTTCAGCGTCTCGTTGGCACCGAGCACGACGGTGGTCGCCGTCGTCGGAGCCGTCGTGGACGCGGTCGAACCAGACGTGGTCTGGGTCGTTGATGTGTTCTGGACAGGTGTGGTGTTCGGGGGTGCGCTCGTGAGGTGCACCGTGTACGAATCACCGACCTGGGTGACGACTGCTGTCAGCACGTCATCTCCTTGTGGACTGGCCCGTGTGGGGAATGGCCGATGTGAGGTGGACGGAAAGCTGAATGGCTCAGAGGCCGATGAGGATGAAGACCACGAACCCGATGAGGGCCAGGGCTTCGGTGAAGGCGATGCCGAGGAACATGGTCGTACGGACCATGCCGGCAGCCTCTGGCTGACGAGCCATTGCCTCGACGGACTTGCCGACGAGGTAGCCGATGCCGATGCCAGGTCCGATGGCGGCGAGCCCGTAGGCGAAGCCGGCACTACTGGCGGCCGCTGTGGCTTTTTGTTCGGCGGGCGTACCGCCACCGACTGCGGCGGTGATGTGGCTGAAAGCTTCCATTGTTCGTATTTCTCCTGTGTTGGGCTCTCTGTGGGGAGATCGTGTTGTGTGAGACGGGGCGAGCGATGCCGGAAGGCGGTGCTCAGTGAGCGGCTGCGGTTTCATGGGCGTCGGCCGAATCGAGTTCGTCACCGTGGCCCTCGATCGAGGTTCCGATGTACACCGCGGTGAGGATCGCGAAGATGTAGGCCTGCAGGAAGCCGACGAGGACTTCGAAGCCGGTCAGGAACACCAGCATGAAGAACGGCAGGATGCCGCCGATGTTGAGGAACGGCTGGTGGGTCTTGGCCTGGAACATCGCCTGGCTGAGCAGCGCGAACGTGACGAGCAGGATGTGACCGGCGAGCATGTTCGCGAACAACCGGACTGTCAGCGAGAGCGGGCGGACGATGATGGTCGAGAAGAACTCGATCAGACCCACGAGGGGCTTCAGCGCAATCGGCACGCCGGGCGGCCACAGCAAATGGCCGAAGTAGGCGAGCTTCTGATGCTTCAGGCCCGTACCGATAAACACGATCCAGACGAGCAGCGACAGGAACAACGGGATCGCGATACGTGCGGTTGCCGGCATCTGGAACAGCGGGATGATGCCCGGCACGTTGCAGAGGTAGATGAACACGAACAGGCTGAGCAGGAACGGGGTCCACTTCAAGCCCTTCTTGCCCATCGTCTGCATGACGACGCTTTCCTCGATGAACTCGACCATGATCTCGGCCAGGTTGCGGATGCCCTTCGGGGCGACCGTGTGGTCCTTGCTTCCGGCGAGCAGGAAGATCCCCGAACCAATGACGGTTGCCAGGACGGCGATCAGGGCGATCTTGTTGAACGAGGGGAAGATGTCCTGCCAGCGCAGGATTTCGTTGATCTTTGGAAAGTCGAGACCGAGCACAGTTGTGTTCCGTTCCTGTCAGTTCGAGATGGCTGTGTGATGGGCTGTGTGGAGTAGCTGTGTGTCGTAGCTGTGTGTCTTGGGGGTGAGAAGGGGAAGCGCTAGTTGGAGCGGGACGGCTTGAGCCCCGGGTACGCCAGCGATGCTGCGACGTACTTCAATTCCCAAACGAGGAGACCGAGGTGCGTCACGATGACGGTGACACCGAGAGCGGGACGTGACATCCATCCGGCGTCTTTGACCAGCACGAAGGCCAGGAGAACGAGGCCGAGTCGGATCAAATACCCGAAAAGAATGGCACCCATCATCAGTCCGAGCGAAATCCTGGCCGTGAAAGCGATCAGGCCAGCAGCAATGGCGAAGTTGACGAGGACCAGGGCGACTCCGTATGCCGACGAATAGACGCCGTGCATGCCCCAGATCACACCGCAGATCGCGACCAGAACCGGGCCGACGATCAGACCACGACGGATCATGTCACGAGAGATCTCGACTTCGGGCGCTGCGCCGTCGAGTCGGGCCGTCATCGGCGACGGTTGGGAGTCGGGGTGCGTCATCACGGCAGAGCCGCCTTGCCGTTGCGGCTGTTGTCGCGGCGCTCTTGCTCGAGCTGTTTCATCCGAGCGTCGTAGCTGTACCACATGCTCGCGAACTGACCGATCAGGGCGAGGACGACGAGGGCGATCATGAACAGTGGCTTCGTGCCGAACAGCCGATCGAGTACCCAGCCGACGCCGAGGAACATCAGCACGAGTATGGCAAACTCCATACCGCGGCCGATGCCGCCGTCGGAGTTGCTGTGCGTTGTGTTGCGCTGCTTCTTCGGGATGAGGTCCATGGGAGTGCGTAACGTCGACGCGGTCTGCGACGCCGATGTCGCAGAGCTTGTGAACGCGGGAACAATCTAGCGCGCGTGACCCGCTTCTCCAATTCCAACATCGTTGACGACGACGACCTCTTGTTTCGGCTGGCCTTTCGGCTGGCCTTTCGGCTGACCATTCGATTGACGATTCGGCGGACCATTCGGCGGACCGTTCGATTGACCATTCGGCTGACCAGTCGGTTTCGATTTCGGCACACCGTTGGCCACGACGATCGTCGTCCGTCCGTGGTGAGATTTCGGCTCGACCGTCACGTCACTGCCCCCACCAGCATCGCTCGTCGAGACGGGGGCAGGCGTATCACGACGAGCTCGGCTTCGGCGAGCCTCGGGATGCAGCACCGTGAACAGCCCGAGCGCTGTGGCGAGGATGCCGATCACCGCCAGCGATGCACCACTCTTGGTGTACACGGGATACAGCACGAGCGCCGACAGCAGAGCCGTCCACAGCCACAGGATCAGGACGCTGCGCCGTTGGCCGTGGCCGAGGTTCATCAGACGATGGTGAAGATGACCTTTGTCGGCGGTGGCGAAACTCTGCCGCCGGGACGCTCGGCGCACGATCGCGAACAGCGTGTCGAGGATCGGTACGCCGAGGATCAACAGCGGGATGAACAGCGGAGCGACGAAGAAGTACGACTGCCCGAAGAACTCGTTCTGGGGATTCGTTCGCCCGCCGACCACGCTGGTCGACGTCGCCATCAGCAGCCCGAGCAGCAAGGCTCCGCCGTCACCCATGAAGATCTTCGCCGGATTGAAGTTGTGCGGGAGGAACCCGATGCACACGCCGGCGGCGATGATGCAGATCAGTGGACCGATGTTGGGCTCGGCCAAGAAGTGCTGCGCCTCGAGTTCGCGGCTGTACAGGAAGAATGCCGTGGCGGCGATCGCGACGATCCCGGCAGCGAGCCCGTCCAGTCCGTCGATCAGGTTGATCGCCTGCGTCATTCCGAGCAGCCAGACGATGGTGATCAGCGGCACCCACTCGTTGGCGAGCAGGTAGACGTCGATCAACGGCAGCCGGAAGTAGTACATCGTGACGCCCTGCCAAACGAGGACGAGCCCGGCCAACACGGTGCCGGCGACCTTTGCCGGTGCGGACAGGTCACGGATGTCGTCGGCCAGGCCAACGACGAAGATGACACACGCGGCCATCACCACGCCAACCAGTTCGGACGTCGAGAACAGCGAATCGAAACTACCGAGCAACCGTGCGACGAGCATCGCGACCAGGAACCCGCCGAACATCGCGATGCCGCCGACGTCCGGCGTCGTCACGGTGTGGACCCGCCGCTCGTCCGGGGCCACGACCCAGCCGAAACGAACGGCCAGCCGTTTGACCGGATAGGTCAGCGCGAACGTCGCCCCGGCAGCACATGCGCCGATGGCGAGGTACTCACTGGTGCGTGGCATCGGGCGTCACCTTACCCGCCTACGATCGAGCCGTTCCGGTAGGCCGCCGTCAGGAGTAGACGGGGAACCTGGCGCACAGGGCGGCGACATCAGCAGAGACTGCGCTGATCGCCGAGGGGTCGGTGCGGCCGCGCAACGCCGTGGCGATCAGCCGGGCGATCTCGGCCATCTCCGGCTCCTTCATCCCCTGCGTTGTCACGCTCGGCGTGCCGATGCGGACGCCACTGGTGACGAACGGGCTGCGCGGGTCGTTGGGAATGGTGTTCTTGTTGAGCGTGATGCCGGCGGTGTCGAGCACGTTCTGCGCTTCCTTGCCGGTCAGATCGGCGTCGAACGGGGTCAGGTCGACGACCATCAGGTGATTGTCGGTTCCACCGCTGACGAGACGGAAACCCTGACCGGCCAACGCTTCGGCCAACGCCGACGCATTCCTGACGATCTGGTGGGCGTACTCGGAGAAGGTCGGGTGCATTGCTTCGCGGAACGCAATCGCCTTGCCAGCGATGACATGTTCCAACGGACCACCCTGACTACCCGGGAACACGGCCTTGTCGATCTTTGCGGCGTGGGCGGCCTTGGAGAGGATGCATCCGCCGCGAGGGCCGCGCAATGTCTTGTGCGTCGTGAACGTGACCACGTCGGACACGTCGACGGGGTTCGGGTGGGCGCCACCGGCAACGAGGCCGGCGAGGTGGGCGATGTCGAACATCAACAGCGCGCCGACCTCGTCGGCCACCTTCTTGAACACCTCGGGATCGAGGCGACGGGGGTAGCTCGTGGTTCCGGCGACGATCATCTTCGGCTTGTGCTCGAGCGCCAGGTCGCGCATCTTGTCGTAGTCGATCCGCTCGTCGCTCGGGTCGACCTTGTACGAGATGAAGTTGTAGAAGATTCCGCTCGCGTTGACCGGGGAGCCATGCGTGAGGTGGCCTCCGTGATCGAGGCTGAGCCCCATGATCGTGTCGCCCTTGTCCAACAGACCGAGGTACACCGCCATGTTCGCGCTCGCACCGCTGTGCGGCTGGACGTTGGCGTGCTCGGCGCCGAACAGCTCCTTGGCGCGCGAGATGGCCAGGGCCTCGAGCTCGTCGACGATGGCGTTGCCGCCGTAATAGCGCTTACCCGGGTACCCCTCGGAGTACTTGTTGGTCAACACCGAGCCGGTCGCGCGCATCACGGCCGGCGAGGTGAAGTTCTCGCTGGCGATCAACTGCAGGCCGGTGGACTGGCGGACGACCTCACGGTCGATCAGATCGAAGACGTCGTCGTCCGGTTCGAGATCGGATGGCCAAGGCATGGTGTGACTCCTGTGTGAGATCGGCGATTGTTGCGGATGGCTACTGGCTGGCGGCTCATGGCTGGCTGGCTGCTACTGGCTGGCGGCGGCTGCTGCTGCGGATTCGGTGCGCTCGATCTCCATCAGCTGGTCGACCCGTTTGGCGTGTCGACCGCCTTCGAACTCGGTACCGAGGAACGTCATCAGAATCTCGTCGGCCAACGCTTCACCGACGACGCGAGCGCCGATGCTGAGCACGTTGGCGTCGTTGT
>JAYTRT010000044.1:0-2424 GCA_043746045.1 Actinomycetota bacterium
TCCGACCGCACCCCCTGTGGTGACGCCACCCGTGGTGACGCCACCCGTGTCGAGCGGGTATGTGTCGTTGGATCCGGCGCGCTTGTTGGACACCCGCACTGATGGTGTGACGGTCGACGGGTTGTTCCACACCGGGATCAAGCTGGGCGCAGGTCAGGAGATCGCGTTGCAAGTGACGGGGCGTGGTGGGGTCCCAGCCAACTCGGTCGGGGTGATCTTGAATGTGACGGTCACTGACCCTGACGCCGCCGGGTATGTGACGGTGTATCCGTGTGGGACGACGCGCCCGAACGCGTCGAACCTGAACTACTCGCCGGGGCAGACGATCCCGAACAACGTGATCGTCAAACTCGGGGTCAACGGCACCGTCTGCGTGTACACCCAACAGTCCACGAACCTGATCGCTGATGTCAACGGGGCGTTCAGCACCGGCGGGTATGTGTCGTTGGATCCGGCGCGCTTGTTGGACACCCGCACCGATGGTGTCACGATCGACGGACTGTTCCACACCGCAACCAAACCGGGCGCCGGTCAGGAAATCGCGTTGCAGGTCACCGGGCGCGGTGGTGTCCCAGCCGGGGCGGTCGGGGTGATATTGAACGTGACCGTCACCGACCCCGACGCCGCCGGGTATGTGACGGTGTATCCGTGCGGGACCACACGCCCCAACGCGTCGAACCTGAACTACACGCCTGGGCAGACGATCCCGAACAACGTGATCGTCAAACTCGGCGTCAACGGCACCGTCTGCGTGTACACCCAACAAACCACCAACCTGATCGCCGACATCAACGGCGCGATCAGCTGATCCCGGTGCCAAAGGGCGGCGATGGGGCCTGAGTCGAAAATGCAGGCCAGCGAAAATCGTTGTGCGGCGAAAGCGGACGCCGGGGGTTACGCCTCTGCCGAACGGGGGATCGGCAACTCGTTCGTCGAGGTCCCCTGTGTCCACGATTCGTGGAAGGGACTCGACATGTTCCAGCACGACGTTGCACGGCTCAGGCCAGGTGGCAGGCGTGGACGACAACGATGGCCCGAGGCATCTGGGCCTCGACGACGGACGGCTGCTCACCGGGTCTACAACGAACCCGACCAACGCCCGATTTCCCGTTCGCGTCGGCGAATGGTGGTTGAGTCGGACCGGGGCGCGGTGTCAGCGTTTCGGCTGATCCGTTTCCCCGGCCCGCTCGCCGAACCGGACGTGCGGCTTCCACCGCTATGACGAACTCGTCATAACGGTGGCTATGCCGAGTAGGCGATTATGCCGAACAGCGGGTGCGACCGTCGCGTCGGCGCAGCTCACGGTGGTGACCGTGGCGATCTGCTCGGCATACTCAGAGGGCTTCGAGGAAGGCGAGGAGCGGGTCGCTGGGTCGGTATCTGCCGGCGATGGTGTTGGTTGGGGCGGTGCGGGCGAGTGCTCGTTCTTTGAGGGCGAGGTCGGCGTGAAGGTAGATCTGGGTTGTTTGGATGTTCTCGTGGCCCAGCCACAGCGCGATGACTGAGACGTCGACGCCGCTTTGGAGCAGGTTCATGGCTGCGGGATGGCGTAGCACGTGGGGTGTGACGTGCTTGGCGGAAATTGACGAGCCGTCGTGGCCTGCTGCTGTTGCGTATTTGGTCGTGAGCCAGGCGACGGCATCGGAACTGAGCGGGCCACCGCGTCGACTGGGGAATAGCGAGTCGTGTGGATCGCCGCCGCGTTCGCGGAGCCACACTTGAAGAGTGTCGACGGTCTGGGCGGTCAGTGGAGTGGCCCGGTGCTTGCGTCCTTTGCCTTGGCAGCGGACGTGAGCGCCGACACCGAGGTGTAGGTCACCACAGACCAGTCCGGTGATCTCCGAGACACGCAGTCCGGTTTGAACCGCCACGAGGAGCAGGGCGTGGTCGCGTCGGCCGATCCAGGTGGCGCGGTCGGGTGCGGCGAGGAGGGCGTCGGTCTCACCGGGGTCGAGGTAGCACACGATGGTCTGGTCGCAGCGTTTGGCCGGCATGGCGAGTACCCGTCGGATTAGCTCGGCGTGTTCGGGATGGCGATAGGCGGCGTAGCCGAACAGCGAGCGGATCGCGGACAAGCGGGCGTTGCGGGGGGCGAGGCTGTTGTGTCTGTTTGGTTCGAGGTGGGTCAGGAAGGCGGCGATGAGGGTGGCGTCGAGATCGGCGAAATCGAGTTGCGATGGCGCTTTGCCGGTGTGGTCGTGGGCGTAGCTGAGCAGGAGGCGCATCGTGTCTCGGTAGGAGGCGATGGTGTGCGCGCTGGCGTCTCGTTGGATGGCGAGCCGTTCGGTGAAGAACGATTCGATCGTTGGGGCGGCGGCGCTCATTGGAGTTGAGTCCCAGGGAGTGGTGTATGAGGGGTAGGTAGCTGGAGGGGGATCCCTCTGGACGCGACGGTCACCGCGTCAGCCTTGTGAAGAAGTACCA
>JAYTRT010000045.1:0-2420 GCA_043746045.1 Actinomycetota bacterium
CCGGCAGTCACACCTCCCCCACCCGCCGCCCAGCCGCCATACGTCGCCGTGTCCCCCGAGCGTCTGCTGGACACACGCATCGGCGTCGGCGCCCCAGCGGGCAAGCTGACGGCCGGAGCCACGCTCGTTCTGCAGGTCACCGGAGCTGGAGCCACCGCCATTCCGCCAAACGCCTCGGCGGTCGCACTGAACGTGACGGTCACCGAGCCAGATGCGCCGGGGTTCTTGACGGTGTGGCCATGCGGGTCGCCTCAGCCGCTCGCATCGAACGTGAACTACTCGGCAGGTCAGACGATCCCCAACCTGGTGGTCGTCAAACTGGGCGCGGGTGGAACGGTCTGCTTCGCCGGCCAGGCGACCACGCACATCGTTGCCGATGTCGACGGCTGGTTCTCCGCATCTCCGACGTACACGCCCGTGACACCCGAGCGTCTGCTCGACACGCGCTCTGGCGTCGGGGCGCCAGTCGGCAAGCTGGCCGCCGGCCACGCGCTGACATTGCAGGTGACAGGAGCAGGAACCACGAACGTCCCCGCCACAGCATCCGCCGTCGCCATCAACGTGACAGTCACCGAGCCCGATGTCGACGGGTTCCTCACCGTCTGGCCGTGCGGATTGCCGCAACCACTCGCGTCGAATCTGAATTACCGCGCCGGGCAAACGATTCCGAATCTCGTCATCGCCAAGTTGGGAACCGGAGGCACGTTGTGCATCGCCGGCCAGGCAACGACTCACATCGTCGCCGACATCAACGGTTGGTTTGCGCCGACCGCCGCGTTCGATCCGCTCACGCCGGAGCGCATCCTCGACACTCGCGCCGGTGTCGGAGCTCCCGCGGCACCGCTGGCAGCTGGCCAGACGTTGACATTGCAGGTCACCGGAGCCGGCGCGTCCGCCATCCCGACCACGGCGAAGGCGGTCGTGGTCAACGTGACGGTCACAGATCCGACCTCCGACGGTTTCCTGACAGTGTGGCCGTGCGGATCGCCTCAGCCGCTTGCCTCCAACCTGAACTACTCGGCTGGTCAGACGATCCCCAATCTCGTCATCTCCCAACTCGGTACGGGTGGCACGATCTGCATCGCTGCACAGGCGACCACGAACATCGTCGCCGACATCGACGGCTGGTTCGCCTGACACCTGATCAGCGGGCACGAACCGCGAGAAGCACCGAAGTGCGCACCGAAGCGGGCGGGGCGGGAGTGATCCGGTCGTAGAATCGTGGGGGAAGTTCGTCAACGGCCGAACCGCAGCACGTCTGAGGAGACCGCGAAATGCCCACTTCCACATCGATCCTTTCCGAATCCCGTGATCCGCTTCGGCGGCCGAGGCCGGTGAGTCACTGATGGGCCGCGAGTTGATCGTTCTCGGTCTTGCGTTTCTCCTGGCCGGACTGCTCGCCCGGTTCGGCACGAGAATCGGCCTTCCGACCATTCCGCTGTTCATCGGCGCTGGCATCCTCGTCGGCCCGAACACCGGCGGACCGGTGCTCTTCCCGCATCCCGCAGACCTCGAGCTGCTCGCCTCATTCGGGCTGATCTTCCTCCTCTTCTACCTCGGCGTCGAGTTCTCCGTCGACGACCTGACCAGCGGGGGCAGTCGACTGCTGCGGTCGGCCGGGCTGTATCTCGGCCTCAACATGGGTGCTGGTCTCGCACTCGGGTTCGCGATCAGCTGGGGGACCCGCGAGGCGTTCGTGATCGCCGGTGCCACCGGTATCTCGTCATCGGCGATCGTCACCAAACTCTTGGTCGAGTTGAAGCGTCTCGACAATCCCGAGACCACATTGATCCTCGGCATCATCGTTCTCGAGGACCTCTTCCTCGCTCTCTATCTCGCTGCGCTCGCTCCGGTGCTCGGTCAAGCCGACGGAACACTCGATGCGATCCTGTTGTTCCTTCGTGCGTTCGGCTTCCTGCTCGGACTCGGATTGGTCGCCCGCTTCGGCTCGACGATCATCGGACGGGCGATCACCGCACCGGACGACGAACTGCTGGTTGTCCTGTTCGTCGGATTTGCGTTTCTCATCGCCGGCCTTGCCTACCAACTCGGTGTCAGCGACGCAATCGGGGCCTTCATGGCCGGGCTGGTCCTGGCCGGTACGGCCGCCAAGAAGCGGATCGAGAAACTCGTGTTGCCGCTTCGCGACGCGTTTGCCGCGCTGTTCTTCTTCCACTTCGGGCTGCTCATCGATCCGGGAGCGATCAGCACGGTCATCGTTCCGGCACTCGCCGCTGTGGTGACGTCGTTGCTGCTCGCGCTGGTTGCGGCCGTCGGTACGGCGCGGATGAACGAGCTCGACCGACTCGCCGCTGCGAACATCGCGTTCTCGGTCGTGGCTCGCGGCGAGTTCGCGCTGATCCTCGTCGTTCTCGCGACCGACGCCGGCCTGGACGAACGTCTCGCTCCCTTCGTCGCCG
>JAYTRT010000046.1:0-7605 GCA_043746045.1 Actinomycetota bacterium
GCGCTGCGGATGTCGCCGAGATGGCGACCGACCTTGATGATCACCGCAGCATCGACGTCGACGAGTGCCGCTTTGAGATCGTCGACCGGCATCACACCCGGTAGGACAGTCAGCACTTCGTTCAACGACACGAGGGGCACGCCGGCCGCTGCCGCCGCTGCCGAGAACGACGTCACGCCCGGAACGACGATGGTCTCGAATCTGGTGGCCAACCGGTGGTGGACGTACATGTAGCTGCCGTAGAAGAACGGGTCGCCCTCGCACAGCACGGCAACGTCGTGACCGTCGCTCAATTCTCGGGCGATCGTCTCGCTGGCGATGTCGTAGAAGCCATCGATGACGCGTTCGTATTCGGCCTTCGTCACGGCTTCCGTCGTCACGGGATAGTCCATGCGCAGTACACGTTGACCGTGATCGACCAGCGCCTCGACGATCGACCATGCGTTGCCGCGACGCCCGCGTGCCGCGAAATGCACCACCACCGAACAGCTGCGGACGATGCGCTGTGCTCTGATCGTGATCAGTTCTGGGTCACCCGGCCCGACGCCGACGCCGTACAGCCGGCCGGCGTTCGTCGCGGTTGCTCGTGGCTCGCTCACTCGCGCTCACTCGCCAGCGCGTTCACCGCAGCGACCGCCATCGCGCTGCCGCCGCGTCGTCCATGAACGGTGAGGAACGGCACGCCGTGTTCCATCGTCGCCAGCGCGATCTTCGATTCGGCGGCACCGACGAAGCCGACCGGCATGCCGATGATCGCGGCCGGACGTGGGCCGCCGCCGAGGATCAGTTCCAGCAACCGGAACAGCGCCGTCGGAGCATTGCCGATGACTGCCACCGCCCCGTCGAGGTCGTCCAACCACCGATCGACAGCCATCGCCGAACGAGTGTTGCCGGCAGCCGACGCGTCAGCGGCGACACCATCGTCGTGCAGGGTGCAACGCACTGCGTTGTCAGCGGGCAGCCGCTGTCGGGTGATGCCATTGGCCACCATCATTGCGTCGCAATAGATCGCGCGACCGGCACGAAGTGCGCGTCTGCCGGCATCGAGGAAGCTCGGCGAGGCAGCAACGAGCGGCGGAAGATCGGTCATCCCGCAGGCGTGGATCATCCGCACCACGACGGGCTCGAGCTCGGCCGGCGTGGAGGACAGATCCGACTCGGAACGGATCGTCGCGAACGATTGCAGGTAGATCGCTGCGCCGTCGCGCTCGTATTCGAGCCGCGTGCCAGGTGTCATCGCTCTACCCCCCGTTGCGGTTCTGGTCGCGCATGAACTCGCCGGCAGCGTCGGCGACCAGCGTCTGGGGTCCGACGGGCGCTCCACACAGTTTCTCGCATCCCGACAGATGAATTCGCCGCTGCGGCCCGACGAGCCCCCGACGCGCCGCGACGATGCGAGTTGCGGCCAGCACCGTGTTCGCTCTGGACGACGCACAGCCGGGCGATCCCACGCATGCCGACACCGAGTGCATCGGATCGGACGGATCGGCCGACACGCCGACCAGTTCGAGTTCGCGGAGCAACCCGACAGCGCAGTCACGACGAACACCGACGAACGCAAACCCTCCCGATGGCGTGCAACGAACGCCATCGGCCAGCCGAGCGGCGCGGGCGACCAAAAGCAGTTCAGCGGCGCCGATTCGCCCGAGTGCCGGCGCAGCGACGACATTGCACAGCGCTGGATCGAGATGATCGAACTGCCCGACCGCTGACCCGCTCACCGGATCAGCTGCGATCCCGTCGCTCAACTCGGCACCGAGCAGGGCTCTGCCGAAATTCGACAGATCGTGCACACGGGAGCAAGCCTCGGAGGATCGACGTGCGCAGTCGACAACGGCAGCGGCCATCATCTGTGGCGACAGATCGTTGCGAACATGGTACGAGTGACTGCCGACCCTCAGCCGCCACCGGACTCGCCGGTCGGCCGCCCGTTGCGCCGTGAACACCATGTCACCGGGGACGTCCCGAACGGTCACGGCTCCCCCACCGTCGATCACGATGCCGAACTTCGGCGGCAGCGCACCGATGAACTCACCCCGTCGAAGCGCCTCAAGCACCGCGGCCAGGAACGGCCGCACATCGGCGGCTTCGGTCGGGTCGTGCCCACCCAACGGCGACGAGACGACGGCGCGCCGCGCATCGAGCACCGGATCGACGAGCGCGAGTCCCGCATCGACGATTTCAGTGGCCGCATCGTCGAGTCGGTCGCTTCCGATTCCACGGATCTGCAGGTTGGCCCGCGAGGTGATCTCGATGATTCCCGAGCCGTGGCTGGACCCGATCTCGCCGATCAGCCGAAGTTGCTCCGAGGACACGATCCCACCGGGCAGACGGATGCGCATCAGCCAACCGTCAGCGCTCTGCATCGCGTCGACGACCCCCGGACACGCTCCGCGGATCGAGGTCGGAGGGCTCACATCGCTCAACGTACCATCCACGTAGGGCAGGCTGCCCTACCTCGATCGCTCGGGGCTACGATCGCCGTCATGGCCCAGCCGTCTCGCTTCCTGATCAACACCGGCACCGGGAAGGGCAAGACGTCGGCGTCGATGGGGGTGATGGGCCGGTCGTGGGCGCGCGGTTGGAACACGTGCGTCGTGCAGTTCGTGAAGAGCGAGAAATGGAAGGTCGGCGAGCGCAAGCTGGCCGAACACCTCGGCATCGACTGGTTCACACTCGGCGACGGATTCACGTGGGAGTCGACGGACCTCGACGAGACCGCTGCCAAGGGACGACATGCCTGGGACACCGCAGCTGGTGTCATCACGTCAGGCGAGTACGACATGGTCATCCTCGACGAGGCCACCTACATCGTCAAATACGGTTGGGTGCCCGTGGACGAGATCGTTCCGGTGATCGCCGGCCGACCGCAGCGCACGAACGTGATCATGACCGGCCGCTATGCCGCTCCCGAGCTGATCGAGATCGCCGACACCGTCACGGAAATGACCAAGATCAAACACGCAATGGATCAAGGGATCGGGGCCCGCAAGGGCATCGAGTACTGACGTGAGCAACCTCCCGCCGCGTCTTGTCATCGCCGGCACACACTCGGGTGTCGGCAAGACCACTGTCGCGGTCGGCCTGATGGCTGCCTTCCGCGCCACCGGCCTGACGGTCGGAGCGGCCAAGGTCGGACCCGACTTCATCGATCCCGGATACCACTCGTTGGCAGTCGGACGACCGTCGCGAAACCTCGACATCTGGATGTGTGGAAGCGATGCGATCCTGCCCCTCGCAGGCAGAGCCGGGGCCGGGTGCGACCTGCTCGTCGTCGAGGGCGTGATGGGATTGTTCGACGGCGCCGGCGATGGCACGCCATCGTCGACGGCCGACGTCGCTGTACTGCTCGACGCTCCCGTGATCCTCGTGGTCGACGCCTCGTCGATGAGTCAGTCCGTCGCTGCACTCGTCCACGGCTTCGCATCGTTCGACCCCCGGATCCGCATCGCCGGCGTGATCCTCAACCGCGTCGGCAGTCCCGGCCACGAAACGATGCTCCGTGAGGCGGTGGAACCGCTCGGACTTCCCGTCGTTGGGGTGCTCGGCCGAGACGATCGGCTGGCGTGGAGGGACCGCCACCTCGGGCTGATCCCCGTCGCAGAGGACCCCGCCGGCGTTCGCGCCTCATTGGATCTGCTCAGCACGCTGATCACGCAGACCTGCGATCTGGACGCGATCCACACCGTGGCCCGCGCCGGCTCGGCCCCGGTCACGGTCGCCGCACCGCCGACCGCTCGTCGCGTCGGCGGTGCCCGGATCGCAGTTGCAGCGGGCCCTGCGTTCAGTTTCGTGTATCCGGACAACCTCGAGGCGCTCGCCGAAGCCGGCGCTGAGTTGATCCCGTTCGACCCGTGCGTCGACGAGGACCTACCGAACGGGTGTGCCGCGTTGGTGGCCGGTGGCGGCTTCCCCGAGGTCTACGCGGCACAGCTGAGCCAGAACACCAGGCTGCTCGCGAATGTGCGAAAACAGATCGACGAGGGACTTGTGGTGTGGGCCGAGTGCGGCGGCCTGCTGTGGTTGTGTCGACAACTCGATGGAGCGCCGATGGTCGGCGCCGTGCCGACAGATGCAGTGATGACACCACGGTTGACACTCGGATACCGGACAGCTGTGAGCCAGGTCGACAGCCCCCTCGGACCGGCCGGGACCACGATTCGTGGCCACGAATTCCACTACAGCGTCACCACGCCGGCCGGCGATGCACTGGACCTCGTCGGTCGACATGGCCGGGGGCCTGGCGGATTCGCGATGCGCAACATGTTCGCCTCGTACCTGCACACCCACCTCGCCAACCGGCCCGACCTGGTCGAGGGATTCATGACGAGTGCCCTACGTCTGCCCTATGGCAACTAGTGTCCCCACGTGCACAAGTCGTCGATCTACCTCACCGACGATCTCAAACAGGGGTTGGCGGATCTCTCCACCCGAACTGGGAAGTCCGAGGCCGAGCTGATCCGCACCGCGATCGAGCACCTGGTGGAAATGCCGGCAACGTCAGATCGCGATGGGGCCGCCGGGAATTCGATCTCGAGCGCGCTGTCGAGCCCGCTGTTCACCGGTCCGGTGTTCCCGAGCCCAGCGGTGATCGGCGTCGGCATGGGCCCTGGACCTGCGGGACTGGTGACCGCTCTGGCCCGCACGACGCTGCTCGCTGCTGGACGAGTGGTGGTGGTGACCACCGATCAACGGTCGATCGGGCGAGCCGAGATGGTCGTCCGAACCGTTGTGCCGACGGCGCGGATCATCCGCGTGCCGTTCGCGATCGGTGCCGACGAGTCAGGCCGACGCGCGTCGCTCGGCGAGGTCGCTGACGCTGCCCTCGCCGGCGCCGATGCCGGTGAACTGGTCGCCGTCGCACTGCTCGGTGATCCTGCGCAGTGGACGATCTTCCCAGAGCTGTGTGATCTGCTGTCCACCCGCCGGCCCGGTCTGCACCTGGAAGCAATCCCCGGGATCACCACCTATCAGGTGGTCGCGGGACGGATCGGCTCAGCGCTCGGATCGTCCGGCGCCGCCCTGGTGGTGGTCGACAACGTGCATGATCTGGACACGCACCTGGCGAGCGACTCGTGCGTCGTGTTGTTCAAGGCATCGACCGATGCGACGAGCATTCGCGAGATCGCTGCCCGGCACGGCCGCACTGCAATGGTCGGCGAGCTGACCGGCCTCCCCGGCGAGCGGACAGTCGCCCTGAGCGAGGTGGTCGACGGTCCGATGAGCTATCTGGCCACGGTCGTGTTCCCGGCGCCACGACACGAGCGAATCGGTGCCGAATGATTTCCTTCGTCGGTGCCGGTCCCGGCGCAGCAGACCTGATCACACTGCGCGGCGCACAGCGCCTGGCATCCGCCGACATCGTCGTGTGGGCGGCCTCACTGGTGTCCGAGGTGATGCTGCAGCACTGCCGTGCCGGCGTGGTGGTACACGATTCGAAGACGATGACACTCGACGATGTCTGTCACGTCTACGCCGACAACCCGCACGCTGCAATCGTCCGCCTCCATTCCGGCGACACCAGCATCTACAGCGCGATCGGCGAACAGATCGCCTGGTGCCGCGAGCACGGGCGGACCTTCGACATCGTCCCGGGAGTCAGCTCGATGTCGGCGGCAGCGGCGCTGGCCGAGGCAGAGCTGACGATTCCCGGCGTGTCGCAATCGGTGGTCATCACCCGGCTCGCTCGCGGCACCGCTGCCTCGATGCCGGAATCCGAGACGATCGAAGCGTTCGCCGAGACGGGTGCGACGCTCGCGCTGTTCCTGTCGGTGACCTTCGTCGACGACCTCGCGCTCCGGCTCCTGTCCGGGCGGTCCAGGTACTCGGCGCAGACTCATGTCGTGGTTGCCTACCGCGCATCATGGCCGGACGAGCGTCTGATCAGATCCACGATCGGCACCATGGCCGCCGATGTCCGGGCCGCCGGGCTGACCGCCACCACACTGTTCCTCGTCGGTGACGCGTTGGCCGGCACTGCCCCTCCTTTGGCGAGCCACGTCTACGCACCGACCTACGCAACCCGTTTCCGCGATTCTGTCGGAGCGCTAGCCGGTGAGTGATCTCCCGCACATACGTCCGGTCGTCGAGCCGGTCGTCGAGCCGGTCGTCGAGACGGTCGTCGAGATCGTCGGCACCGTCGGCGGTGAGGTCTTCGGACGAGCGGCGCGCCACGCAATCGATTCTGCAGACGTGATCGTCGCCTCGACGCGCCACCTGACCTGGTTCCCCGCGGCGAATGCGCTGCGGATCGACATCGAGCTGACCGGCGCCCTTCCGCCGTTGATCGAGCAGATCGCCGTCCACCGCGGTCAGGGTCGGTCCGTGTGCGTGTTGTCGTCCGGTGACCCAGGATTCTTCGGTATCACTCGTCTGTTGGTCGCCAGGTTCTCGAGCGTGGCGGTGCGCGTGCATCCGGCACCTTCGTCGGTGTCGCTTGCCTTCGCAGCGGCGGGTATGACGTGGGACGACGCAGCCGTCGTGTCGGCACACGGTCGCGATCTGGAGACTGCCGTTCAATCCGCGATGCGCTCCCGCAAGGTGGCCGTGCTGACCGCCCCGACGAACCCCCCCCAACGCATCGGGGCATCGCTGATCGCCGCTGGATGCCTGGAACGGACGGTGGTGGTGGCCAGTCGCCTCGGCGAGAGCGACGAGTCGGTGACCCACACCGATCTGGCCGGACTCGCCGCCGGAGTCTTCGACCCGATGTCCGTCGTGATCCTGGTGGCCGAACGTACCGTCGAGCCTGCTGGCCACGTGGATGCTGAGCCAGCCGGCGACGTCGACGCTGAGCCCGCTGGCGATCTCGATCTTGAACCAGCCGGCGACGTCGGTGCAGAACCAGCCGGCGACGTCGATCCTGAACCGGCTGGCACTCTCGGTGCTGAACCTGCTGGCGACTCGACCGTCGAGCGGCATGACGGCCGCGGTGTCGAGGTCGACGCTGGACCGACGATCTCGTGGGGCGGCGACGAGACCGGGTTCGCACGACGTGAGGGAATGATCACCAAGTCCGAGGTCCGGGCCGTGGCACTGAGCAAGCTGCAGCTTCCCCGCTCAGGCGTGATGTGGGATGTCGGGGCGGGCAGCGGTTCGGTCGGCGTCGAAGCCGCCACAATTGCTCAGGGATTGCAGGTCTTCGCCGTCGAGCGTGTCGCGGCAGACGCCCAGAACATCACGGCCAACGCAACGGCCGCCGGGGTTCGAGTGACCGTCGTCGTCGACGACGCTCCGCAGGCACTCGCCACGTTGCCCGATCCTGATCGAGTCTTCGTCGGAGGTGGCGGGATCGACGTCGTCCGCGCCTGCTGGGACCGTCTCCGTCCGGGTGGAACGTTGGTCGCGACGTTCGTCGTACTGGACCACGCAGTGGCCGGGTTCGGGTTGCTCGGCCAGATGGTGCAGTTGCACGTCGATCGTTGCGTTGCGTTCGCCGGCGCCGGCGTGCGATTGGAACCACTCAATCCTGTGTTCGTGTGTTGGGGTCGGAAGTGACGATCGGGTGCCCGACTGAGCGGACCACCGGCACCGGAACCCCCTCCGGAGCCACCGAGATCATGATCGAGGCGGCCGAGATCGTGGTCGGCCCCGTCGTGGTCGGCC
>JAYTRT010000047.1:0-7601 GCA_043746045.1 Actinomycetota bacterium
GCATTCACCGACTCCGAGCGCACCGATCTGGCCGACCTGATGACGCGCTTCGTAATCGAGCTCGACGAGTTGGTCAAGGAACTTCCAGCGCCGTCGGCCTCGTAAGTAAGGTCCAGTCATGGCTGACCGCGACGACTTCCCCGACCAGGCCATGCAATACGCGCCCCAGTTGTATTCGGCGGCGATGCGACTCACCCGCAACTCGGCCGATGCCGAGGACCTGGTTCAAGACACGTATCTCCGCGCCTGGCGCAGCTTCGCGACGTTCCAGGACGGCACCAACCTCCGCGCCTGGCTCTACCGGATCCTGACCAACAGCTTCATCAACAAGTACCGCGCCAAACAGCGGCGTCCTGACGAAGCAGGAATGGACAACATCGAGGATCTGTACCTGTACAAGCGGATGGGCACCTTGGACACCGCGCTCGGAAACCGCAGCGCTGAGGACACGATGTTCGAGATGTTCACCGACGACGAGGTCAAGGCCGCGCTCGAGGAACTTCCGGAGAACTTCCGGATCCCCGTCCTGTTGGCCGACGTCGAGGGATTCGCGTACAAGGAAATCGCCGAAATGCTGGACATTCCCGTCGGCACCGTGATGAGTCGGCTCCATCGGGGAAGAAAAGGGATGTACAAGCTGTTGTACGACTTCGCCAGCGAGCGCGGCCTGATCAGTTCTTCGGCTGCTGCTTCTTCGACACCGCCAACAGCTGGCTCGAACTCATCTGCTGCATCGAACAGCGATACGACAACGGAACCCGATCATGCCTGACTGCAATGACACTTTGCGAGAACTCGAACTCTTCCTCGATCAGGAGTTGACCGACGTCGTCCGACAGGAGATCCACGTCCATCTCGAGCAGTGCCCGGACTGTCTGCAGGCATTCGATTTTCACGCCGAGCTCCGCACCGTCATCGCCACGAAATGTCGCAACGACCAGATGCCACCCGGGTTGATGCACAAGATCGCGCAGTGTTTCGGTGGCGAACCCGGCTGAAATTCAGATCCGCGGCACCTCGGGTTATGATCGCAACGTGCTCGCAGTCATCTTCCACTTCTGGCTTGGCGTGATCCTTTTCGTCAGCGGCTGCCTCGTTGCGTTGATGCTGATCGGTTTCTACGTGAAGACGGTGACCGCGGCGAAGTACCCCCACGGCAAGCAGAAGCGCGAAGACTGACGCGACGCGATGCCGGGGCCAGTCGATTGGAGCCGCGCCGAGCGCACCGCCATCACGGTCGCCGCGCGTCAGCCCGGTGTTGGTCGGGGAACCGTACGGTCCTCGGATTTCGAATCGATGTGTCGCGTCGCCGAGGAGCGGGTCGAGGCAACGACCGGCCTACGGTCGCTGCTCGGTCCTGCTGAAGTCCAGGTGGTCGACCGGGCCGATTGGATACGCGCCAACGTCGCCTCGTTCCGCTCACTGCTCGACCCGCTGTTGACGAAGTGGCTGCAGTCGAGCGGTTCGCAGACCGCACGATCGGTCACCAGATCGGTCAGTGCCCAGATCGCCGGTGCCGAGATCGGCATGATGCTCGGATGGATGAGTGCTCGTGTTCTCGGGCAGTACGACCTGCTGTTCAGCGACGGCCCGTCTGACGCTGACGGTACGCCCGGTGGCGGTGCCGGCGCCGTCTACCTGGTCGGCCCGAATCTGGTCGGTTTGGAGGAACGCTTCGGGTTCGATCCGGAACAGTTCCGACTGTGGATCACAATGCACGAACTCACCCATCGCGCCCAGTTCACCGGCGTGCCGTGGATGCGGGACTTCTTCATGGACCGCTTGCACACCACACTCGATCTGGCCAGCCCGGACCCGGCCCGCCTCGTCGCAGCGGTTCGCTCCGCGTTGCTCGACCGCGACGCAGCCAGGCAACGTCTGCGCGACGGCGGCGTGGTGGCGATGGTGTCCACACCGGAACAGCAGGCCGTGTTCAACGAGATCGCCGGCCTGATGTCACTCCTCGAAGGCCACGGCGACGTCGTGATGGACCGAGCCGGCGCCGATCTCGTTCCCTCCGCCGAGCGCTTCGCGCGCATTCTCAGCGAACGCCGGCGACGTGCGAACCCACTCGTCAAACTCGTCCAGCGCCTGACTGGTCTGGAGGGCAAGCTGAACCAATACGCACTCGGCGAGCAGTTCATCGCCGCGATCGAGGCCGTCGGCGGGGAACGGATTGTCGACCGCTGTTGGGAGCAACCAGCCAACCTGCCCTCGTTGGACGAGGTCCGGGCACCTCGACGTTGGCTCGAACGAATGGGACTCGACGGTGTCTCGACGGAGAACGCCGGA
Organism: Actinomycetota bacterium; assembly: GCA_043746045.1. Lineage (GTDB taxonomy): Bacteria > Actinomycetota > Acidimicrobiia > Acidimicrobiales > Ilumatobacteraceae > WLMZ01. The sequence continues at coordinate 2,293 of JAYTRT010000047.1, forward strand.
GTGGGGCAGCCGGTTGGCTGACCTGCTCGGCCCGTTGCTGGAGCGCTGCCCACAACTGACCGCCGGCGACGTCGTCGACTGCGCCGTGTCCGGTGGTCCGGACTCGATGGCCCTGCTCGCCCTGGCCGCCACCGCCGGGTGCCGCGTCACGGCGATCCACGTCGACCACGGACTCCGTCCCGGTTCAGATCGGGAGGCCGATCTGGTGGCTGTTGCGGCAGACCGTTTCGGTGCCGCATTCCGCAGTGAGACGGTGAAGGTCGGTGCCGGGCCGAACCTGGAAGCGCGCGCTCGGTCGGCGCGCTCTGCCGTGCTCGGCCCCGACGCGTTGACCGGCCACACCGCCGACGACCAGGCCGAGACGATGCTGCTCAATCTCTTGCGGGGCGCGGCGATCAACGGGCTCAGCGGCATGCGTCCGCATCGGCACCCATTGCTGCAGTTGCGGCGTAGCGAGACCCACCAGTTGTGCGGTGAGCTCGAAATCGAAACGGTCGACGATCCGAGCAACCGGCTCCCGGTTCACCTTCGCAACCGTGTCCGAGCCGAATTGCTGCCGTTGATGGACGGTCTCGCCGACCGTGATCTCGTCCCGATCCTCGTCCGCCAGGCCGACATCTGGCGCGACGACGCAGACCTGCTCGACGCACTCGCCGCAACCCTCGATCCGACCGATGCTGTCGCCCTTGCCGCGGCCCCGGTCGCCCTCGCGCGGCGGGCCGTCCGAGCGTGGCTGACCACAGACCATCCTCCCGATCTGGCCGCCGTCGACCGTGTGCTGACAGTCGCCCGGGGCGAGGCGCAGGCCTGCCAGACCAACGATGGCCGACGAATCAGTCGTCATCACCAGCGCCTCTCGCTGGATGCGGCGGCGCTCCGCTAGCCTGACCACCCGATGTCCCGCCGCCGTTTCGCGCCCAACCACCTGTTTCGTACGGGTTCCACCGGCTTCGCCGGTCGCTCGTCCAACGGTCTGGTTCGCTGATGCCGCCCCGGCTGCGCGGCAAATGGGCGCTGGGCATCACGCCGCGCAACTTCACGTGGGTCCTCAAGGACAAGCTCGCCGTCTGCGAGCGTCCGGGCGGGTACGGCGACAACCATCGCCGCGTCCGTCGCCAGGAAGAGATCATCTGGGTCCGCGAGAACGGATTCGGATGTCTGATCTCCATCATCCCCGCCCCCCACAACCTGCACAACTACGAAGAACTCGGTGTCAACTACCGGCATCGTCCGTTCACCGGTGACGACCTGGCCGTGTGGCTGAAATCGTTCTACATCGAGCTCAAGGCGCTGCTCGACGCGGGCACCAAGGTGATCGTGCACAACGAGGAAGTCGGCGACAAGATCATCGGCATCATGGGTGGCTACATCCGCTGGAGTGGTCTTGTCGAGGACAGCTCGCAGGCAATCATGATCACTGAACGGATCGCCGAGCGTCAGCTCGACCCGTTCGCTCGTGAGGTCATCCTCATGGCGCACACGCTGCGGTAGAGCCCCCACCCGATCGGTGCCGTTGGGTCTAGCCTCTGGCGGATGAGCACCACTCCGGCGAACTGGCACCCCGATCCCGTCAACCGTCACCAGTTGCGATACTGGGATGGCACCAACTGGACCGAGCACGTCAGCGACAACGGCGTCTCGGGGGTGGATCCGCTCCAGCCGAAGGGCCTCGACCGCTTGGAGAGCGCGTTGACGTTCGGCAACGAGGGTGACCCGAACAAGATCACCCAACAGGTGACGGGCTCCGGCATCCGCGGCGCTGGTCTGAGCACCGAGGGCGCCTTCCACGGTGGCGGCAACATTTTCACCGAGCCGATCCTGGTGGTCAACCAGAAGGCAAAACTGATCGAACTGACCAACCAGTACAGCGTGTTCAACTCGCAGGGCCAGCAACTCGCTGCCGTCAACGAGATCGGCCAGTCCAAAGCCAAGAAGGCCCTGAGGCTGCTCAGCAATCTCGATCAGTACATGACCCACAAGCTGTTGATCAGTGATACCAACGGTGCGCCGCTGCTGCAATTGACCCGGCCTGCAAAGGTGTTCAAGTCGACGATCATCGTGTCCGACGGCGCCGACAACGAGATCGGCCGGATCATCCAGGACAACGTGTTCGGCAAGATCCACTTCACGCTCCAGTCCGGCGAGCACGTGTACGGCTCGATCAACGCCGAGAACTGGCGGGCCTGGAACTTTCGGATCGACGATCACAACGGCACCGAGGTCGCGCGGATCACGAAGACCTTCGAAGGCATCGCAAAGGCGGTCTTCACCACGGCCGACAACTACGTCGTCCACTTCCACACCCAGTTGCCACAACCGTTGCTCTCGCTCGTCGTCGCGGCCGCACTGTCGGTGGACACCGCGCTGAAGCAGGACGACCGCTGAGCGTCGCCGTTCCGGCCCACTGAGCTCCGGTCGCAGAACAGCGGATAGCGTTCAGATCGATGCGCGGGCAACGGGTGTTGGTGAGCGGGATGGGCAGTGAGCTCGGCTCACTGGTCGCATCACTGCTCGAGGCCGAGCCGTGGGTCGACGCCCTCGAGGGCATCGACATCGACCCTCCCCGACGCCGTTTGCGAAAGGCCGTGTTCCATCGAATCGACCCGCACAACCGGGAGCGGGTCGTCGATGTCGTCACCCGGTTCGATCCGCACGTCGTCATCCACGTCGCCGTCTGGGAACCCGATGCGCGGGTCAACACCGCGACAGCCGTTCGGCTGACCGACGATGCGGCCACCTCGATTCTCGGCGCCGCCGCAGAGTGCCCGGCACTGGAACGGATCGTCGTCCGCAGCGCAGCCGAGATCTACGGGCGCAGCCACGGCTCGCTGACCCGACCCGACGAGTCAGCCCCGACCATGCCGACGTCGCAATTCGGCCGGATGGCTGCGCGCATCGAAGCAACGGCCAACGACGTCGGTGCTCGCGCCGGCGTGAGCGTCGGCGCGCTGCGCCTCGCTTCCGTGCTCGGGCCACACGTTCCGAGTCCACTCGGCCGTCTGTTGCGAATGGCAGCTGTTCCATTCAGTGTGCTCGCCGACCCGCCGTTCGCGGTGCTGCGCGATCTCGACGCAGCGACCGCTCTGGTCACTGCCGCCCGCGTCGGGTTGGCCGAACCGCTCAACATCGTGGCACCCGGCGCGATCACCGCGTGGCAGGCCATTCGTCGTGGCGGTCGGCTACCACTGCCGAACATCGGACCGGAGTGGGCGCTGACCCGACGGCTGAGCCAGTTGTTCGGAGCACCGGTGCCCGAGCACGTCGTCGAGACGCTGCATCGTGGGCGACTGATCGACGGCGCTCGAGCGCACGAGGTGCTGGGCTTCCGCCCGACCGCAACGACACCTGAGGTGATCGACAGCCTCTACGCGTGGCCATCCGTGGTCCACGTGACTCGCACCGATCTCGGTTCGGTCGAAGTCGGTGTCGCCTGATGCCCGCGCCAACCGCTCTCCACGAGATCGTCCACGAATCTCCGGCCGCTCGCGAGCGCTCCGTCGATGACTGGGGACGAGATGGCCGCCTGATCCGCCTGCTCGCACCCGTTGCATCGTTGCGGTGGGACGTGAGTGTCGTCGGCTCCGCACACGTTCGCCGTGGCGGCGCGCTGATCATCGTCAACACACGCACCCTGGCGCTGACGCCGGTGTTCGTGGCATGGGCACTCAGCGAGGCGTTGGATCGGCCCGTTCGGTTCGTCGGACGACCCGACACCGTTCCCTTCGGTCCGCTCCTCCAACGCGTCGGTGGTCTGCTCGCTCAGCCGACCGAGGTCGCCGGCGCGCTGCGCGCCGGCGAAGTCGTGTTGCTCGGTGCCGCCGCCACGCGCAGTTCCCGGCAGGCCGGCAGCATTGATCCCGCCTTGCTCGCTGCTGCGATCCGCGAGCAGGTTCCGGTGTACGTGGCGGCATCGACGAGCACGATGTTCGGTCGTCAGATCACGGTCGATGTCGCCCCGCCACTGCGGATGTCACGCAGACGCCGAGGTCCACTCGCCGAAGTCGAGTTGGCCGAGCAGGCCCAGCATCGTCTTCAATCGATGTTGGACTCGCCGGCCGGACCGGTGGGGCCGAGATGACGTTCGCGATCGCAAGCGACGGCATCCGTCTCCACTACGAAGCGGTCGGACGCCGTAGCGGACCACCAGTCTTGATGGTCCAGGGACTCGGAACGGACAAGCACGGCTGGGATTTGCAGCGCCTCGCCCTCGCCCCGCGCTACCGGACGATCGCACTGGACAACCGGGGCGCGGGCCGCAGCGACAAGCCGTTCGGCGCGTACTCGCTCGAGCAGATGGCCGACGACGCGATCGCCGTGCTGGACCATGCAGGTGTTGAATCAGCCCACCTGATCGGCGCGTCGATGGGTGGTGCCATCAGCCAACTGATCGCGCTGAGGTACCCCGACCGGGTCCGTTCGCTGACGCTTGCATGCACAGCCTGTCGCCATCATCCATGGCGACGGGAGTTGCTCGCCGAATGGGCTGCCAAGGCCAGCGAGGGCGGTATGGGTGCGATGTCGAGCGAGGCCGCGCGCTGGGTCATCGGCCCTCGGTCGTTTCGTCGGATCTGGCCGATGCTCGGATGGCTCGGGCCACTGGGCTTGGCTCGACCGGCACATGCCTTCGTCGCTCAGGTGCGGGCAATTCTTGCAACCGACGACGCAATGGCCGATGAGCTCCAGAACCTCCACGTGCCGACGCTGATCCTCGTCGGCAACCAGGACATCCTCACGCCACGGGGCGATGCCGAGGAACTGGCCGAACGGATACCCAACGCCGAACTGGTTGTCATCTCCGGCGCCGCGCACGGGCTGATGATCGAGCACGCGTCCACCTTCAACCGGCTCTTCCTCGACTTCCTCGACCGCCGCGTGAAAGCCGACCGACTGGCCATCGCGCGGCCATTGACCATCGTTGCGCCCGCCGCGTCTGCGTCGGCCTCGGCCCGTTCCAACGCCGCAGTTTCCTAGCGAGATGTCGCTGCCGATGTCCACACCATCGCGTCCGAAGAAGGTCGTCGTCGTCGGCGCGGGGCTGGCCGGGCTCACTGCGGGACGCCGACTGGCAGACGCCGGCCACGAGGTGGTCCTGTTCGACAAGGGCCTGTCTCCAGGCGGTCGACTGGCGACGAGGCGAATCGGATCAGCGACTCTCGACCACGGCGCTCAGTTCTTCACGATTCGCAGCGACGCGTTCGCTTCGATGATCGCACCCCACCGTGCATCGGGACTGGTCTACGAATGGTGTCGGGGTTTCACGGCCGACGGCGACGGCTATCCGCGTTTCGCCGCTCGCGGCGGGATGAACG
>JAYTRT010000048.1:0-2408 GCA_043746045.1 Actinomycetota bacterium
TGGCTCGACCCGGTGGCCGGTCACGGAACCTTCATCGCCGGCCTGCTCTCACGACTGGCGCCGCACTCGGACGTCACACTCGGACGGGTCCTCGAGAACACCGGTGAGGGCGACGATGCCGACATCGCCTACCGGGTCAACCAACTCGTCGACGAAGGCCGTCCCCACATCCTGGTGCTCAGTTGCTCCTGCTACACCGAGGGAGACGTTGCACCTCTCGCACTTTCGCAGGCGATCGCCCGCATCCAGCACGAGGGCACGGTGGTCGTCGCCGCCGCCGGAAACGACTCGACCTGCCGCGTTGCATGGCCGGCAGCGCTGCCGGGCGTCATCGCGGTCGGCGCGCTCGGGCCGAGTGGACCTGCACCGTTCACCAACTTCGGATCATGGGTGACAGCGTGTGCGCCCGGCGTCGATGTGATCAGCAACTTCTTCGACGGCGTCGACAAGCACGACGACAAGAACCCGGCAACTGCTGACTACCGGGGCTGGGCACGGTGGAGCGGTACGTCGTTCGCCGCGCCGATCGTCGCTGCCGCGATTGCTCGCGAGGTCTCGCTGTACGGGATCTCTGCATCCGCCGCTGCCGAGCGGGTCGTCCATGACAAGCGCCTGTTCCGGATGCCAGATCTCGGCACTGTCGTCAACGTGCACTGAACCTGATCGTCGGCCGCGGCGTTCGACGTATCTCGGTGATCGGCGCCGACTCTGTGTCGACATGAACCGTGTCCTCATCATCGTCGGCGCGCCGATCGGTCGATTCGACCACCGTGCGGCCCGCATCGTCGAACGCGTCGACCACCGGCTCGGGATCGGGAGTGCGACAGCGCTCGGAACGATGGATTTCACGTCGGCGATACGAACGAGGCTGGATGCGCGCACCACCGGGCTTCGTCTGCGCAACGGGTCGACACTCGGGGCCGACGAGTTCGGTGCTGTGCTCAACCTCGTCCGGTTTCCCGAGATCGCCGTGACCGACCTGCTCCGCTCCATGCACTGTCGAGTGATCAACGCACCCGATCATGATCGCCGGCGTGGTTCCGGCTCCCCCGAGCTGTGGCCGACGATCGCTCAGCGTTGTGGCCTCGACACCGCAGGGCGAGGTCTCGCCACCGGCACCCGACTCCTCGGCCAGCGGGTGAGCTCGTTCGATCCCTCGCCGATGCCGACCGGGCCCGCTGCACCGGCGACGACGACGGTCACGGTTGTCGGCGACCGTGTTTTCGGGGCGCGCTCCCCTGTTCATTCCCGCCAATGTCGCCGCTTCGCCAGACTCGTCGGCTGCGAACTCCTCGGACTCACGTTCGGTCCCGCTCCAACCCACTTCCTCGCCGCGGCCGATCCGTTTCCAACACTGGATGGTCACGTCGCCGACGCCGTCGCCGCGCTGCTGTGCGATCGCGCCGGCTCCGATGTCATTGCCGTCGCGGGGTGAACAGTCGCCCGACGCCGGCCGCGATCAACAGCACGGCGAAGATTCCGATGGCCAACAGCACGATCGTTCCGCCTGAAGGCGTGTTGGCGTAGAACGAGATCACGACACCGGAGACGCTGACGAGGACTCCGATCCCGATGCCGATGCCGAACGTTGCCTTGAAGCTGCGCGCGATCAACTGCGCAGCGGCGACCGGCACCACCATCAGTGCGCTGACGAGCAACACCCCGACGACGCGCATCGACACGACCACGGTGAATGCGCTGAGCGCTGCAAGCAACAGGTTGAGACGCATCACCGGGAGACCGCTCGCTCTCGCGAACTCGTCGTCGTTGCTGACGCTGAAGAGTGCGCTGCCGAGGCCGATCGCGGTGACGAGGACCACTGTGGCCAAGATCGCAAACGTGCGCAGATCGCTGCCCGACGTCGTGGTGATGCTGCCGAACAAGTACTGGTTCAGGCTGCGCGAACCCGACGGTGCCTTGCTGACCAACACGACTCCGGCCCCGATGCCACCGTAGAACAAGATCGCCAGGGCGATCTCGGCGCTCTGGTCACCACGAGCGCGAATCAATTCGACGATGACTGCTCCGGCCACAGCGGTGATCAGCGCGATCGGCACAGGTGAGCGATTCATGACCAGTCCGAGCGCGACCCCCGTGACCGCGATGTGGCCGAGGCCGTCGCCGATCAGAGCCAAGCGTCGTTGGACGAGGAAGATGCCGACCGCCGGCGCAGCAAGCCCGATCAGGAGGGCAGCGACAAGGGCGCGCCGCATGAAGCCGTACTGCAGCAGGCTCATCGTCGCGACCATCATCGCGGCGTCCTCACGCGGTGTCGTCTGCGGGCAGGTCCGTTCACGTCGGGAAGAGACCGAGTCGGGGGCGGTCCGGTTGGCCGCCATGAGGATCGTGGTCGTGACCGAGATGCAGCAGAGCGGGGGGAGCCGTCTCGAGCGGCCCGTCGAAGCGAA
>JAYTRT010000049.1:0-2405 GCA_043746045.1 Actinomycetota bacterium
AGGCTGCGTATCAACGCTGTTCGAGCCGGCCCGAGACAGACGTCGACTTCGACATCCAGATCCGGGTCATGGCTCTTCACCGACGACTTGACGGCCTGCGCCGACGCAGAGGTGCCGTCCTCGATCGAACCGAGCACATCCGATGTCAACCAAGCGCCTCCGGCACCGACGCCGATCGGAATCTCGTAGCAGGCGATGATCGTCAGGTGAGTCCGTCTGACGCGCGCTTCGGACGCAGCCCAGGCCACAGCTTCGAGGGATGATGGCGAACTGTCGTAGCCGACGACGATCTGAGTGGTCATGCACCCAATGTGCGCCAGCGGATGAGTCCAGCGATAGGGCCGATGGTCCTCAGACGGGCGCGATCTGCCAGTCGACGAAGTACCCGTCACTTGCGCGTTCGACCACGAATCGGCGACCACTGACGGATGCGATGTGCAACACGATCCACTGGTGTCGGTCCTCGGTCAGGATCGGCCTCGGATCAGGAAGGGCGTGCGAGCCGACGACGCGTCGAACACTGCCACGAACGATGACACTCCAGGCATGTCCCGCCGACAGATCGATGTCGTCGACTTCGAACGAGCCCAGCCCTTCGTAACGGCCGAGCATCGTCTCCGATGCCGTTCTGACGACGATCGAGTTCTCGCCGTCGATCACGGACAGTGTGTAATTGACCGGAATCGCCAAGGGGTAGCCGTGGTCGACGATGCACAAACGGCCGACCGAGCGCTCCCGGATCAGGTCCATGCATTCCCACTCTGCGAGTCCGTAGCTGGCTGCGCTCATTCCCGTCACTCCTCTGTTCGTCGGCTCCCACGTTCGTACTTCCAGGATGACTCGTCCAGGGTCTGCGGTCATCGCCGTCGCCGTCGCCGAGGACTTTCGACTCTGTATCCGGCCTCACGAACAGCGCACAGTCGAGTCAGGAGATCGACTCCCGAATCCCGACAAAGAGGTGACTGATGAAAGCACTCGTGTATCACGGACCCGGAACCAAGGCATGGGAGGAAGTCCCTGACGCGGTGATCATCGATGCGACCGATGCCGTCGTGCGCGTCGAGGCCACAACGATCTGTGGCACCGATCTGCACATCATGAAAGGCGACGTTCCCGCTGTCACCGACGGCCGGATCCTCGGCCACGAAGCCGTTGGAACGATCATCGCCGTCGGCACCGCGACACACCGGGTGAAGGTCGGAGACCGCGTGCTCGTGTCGTGCATCACGTCGTGCGGGACCTGCGAGTACTGCCGCGGAGGTCACGCTGGTCAATGTCTCGGCGGGGGCGGGTGGATCCTCGGCCACAAGATCGATGGCACCCAGGCCGAGCTCGTGCGTGTGCCATTCGCGGACCTCTCGACGTATCCGATTCCCGCCGGAGTCAGCGACGAAGCCGTGCTGATGCTCGCCGACATCCTGCCGACCGGGTACGAAGTCGGCGTCTTGAACGGTCACGTTCGCCCCGGTGATGTCGTCGCCGTGGTCGGTGCCGGCCCGATCGGCCTCGCGGCCATCATCGGCTCGCGCCTGTACAGCCCGGCGACCATCGTGTCGATCGACCTCGCCGACAGTCGGCTGCAGGCTGCCAAGTCGTTCGGCGCCGATGTCATCGTCAACAACACTCGCGAGGATCCGCTCGAGATCATTCGTTCGCTGACCGGCGGCCTCGGCGCAGACGTCGCGATCGAAGCGGTCGGCACCGCGGCCACCTTCGAATTGGCAGCGACGTTGATCCGTCCCGGAGGACGAGTCGCCAACATCGGCGTACACGGCACACCAGCGACGCTGCACCTCGAAGATCTGTGGATCCGCAACGTCACGATCACGACAGGTCTGGTCGACGCCTACTCGACGCCGACACTGCTCCGCCTGATCGGCAACGGCCAGCTCGATGCCAGCCGATTGGTCACCCACCACTTCGAACTCGACGAGATGGAGCGTGCCTACGAGGTGTTCGGCGATGCCGGCGCAACAGGCGCGCTGAAGGTCATGCTGACCGCGGCTCACAGCTGAGGTCACCCTCGACCATGGTCGAGCAGGAACGGACAGTCCTGATGGACTGTCCGTTCTTGCGCGCGGACATCGACGCTCAGCTGCACCCCACCACGACGAGATCCGCCGCATCAACGACACCGGGGACACGAACCTCGATCAGGACGACATCGCCTGCGGATGCGCGATCGCAACGGGGCAATGCGCTCGTTCGGCAACGTCGAGGGCGACGGTCCCGAACAGCAACGTCTTGAATCCGCTGCGGCCCCTCGAGCCGATCGCCAGGAGATCGACCGAGGCGCTTCCATCGATCAGGATCTGTGCCGGATCGCCCTCGATGAGTTCGCCCTCGACGCGAGTCGACGACCGCCGGCGGCAGCGGCGCACAGCCAGATCGAGCGCGCATTGCAG
>JAYTRT010000050.1:0-7591 GCA_043746045.1 Actinomycetota bacterium
ACCACGATCGACGAAGACCGGTTGTGGGCCGACGCCCAGCAGCGCGGCGAAGCCATCACGGTCCGCTCCGGATTGCCGGACAAGGCCAAGTTCCCCGTCTGGTGATGCCCGTCTCGTGATGCCCGGTTTCGTCACGTGGCGATCCAGAACGGGGTTTCGTCACGTGGCGATCCAGAACGGGGTTTCGTCACGTGGCGATGCAGCACGAACCGCGCCCTCGGTGTGTATTCGAGCGGCCCACAAGCTCAACTCGACCCCAAGGGCGTAGGACGTGCCGGGGGCGCCAACCCAGCGCGATGTCTGGCTCGTGATGTCAGGCTCGTGATGTCAGGCCGTGACGGACCGGTGAACGTGGTGGATCAGCGGAACCCCCGGGCGATAGATCAGATGGAGGTGACTCGGTGCATCGAGCACGACGAGATCGGCGGGACTGCCCACACCGAGCCGGCCGACATCATCCCTTCGAAGTGCTTCAGCGCCTCCGACAGTGGCCGCGAACAGAGCTTCGTCTGCAGTCATGCCCATGTCGCGAACCGCGAGCGCGATGCAGAAGCTCATCGACGTCGTGTTGCTCGAGCCCGGGTTGCAGTTCGTCGCCAGAGCCACCGACACGCCCGCGTCGAGCAACCGCCGCGCATCCGGATACGGCTGGCGGGTCGAGAAGTCCGCAGCCGGCAACAACGTCGCAACCGTCGAACTCCCGGCCAGGGCATCGACATCGGAGTCGCTCAGATGGGTGCAGTGATCAGCCGAGACGCAACCCATCTCGACGGCCAGGGCAACGCCTGGCCCCTGCGCGAGTTGGTTGGCATGGATCTTCGGGAGCAGGCCCGCGGCGATGCCGGCGGTGAGCACCTCTCGACTCTGATCGGCATCGAACGCCCCCACCTCGCAGAAGACGTCGACGAACCGAGCATGGGGGGCTGCGGCAGCCAACATCTCGCCGCAAACCAGCTCGACATAGTCATCGGCGCGCCCGGTGAACTCGGTCGGCACGACGTGCGCTCCGAGGAACGTCGTGTCGTCGGTGAATCGCCTCCCGAGTCTCAGCGCCCTCGATTCAGCAGCTGGCGTCAGGCCGTATCCTGACTTGATCTCGATGGTCGTGATCCCTGCGCGCAGGGCTTCGTCCCGGCGTCGAGCCACGATGCGGTACAACTCGTCGTCACCCGCTGCAGCGGTCGCGGCAACCGTGTCACGAATGCCTCCCGCCGCGTAGCTGCCGCCCGCCATCCGGGTCATGAACTCCTCGGACCGATCACCAGCGAAAACGAGGTGGGAGTGGCTGTCGACGAAACCCGGGACGATGCAACGCCCGTCAACGTCGATACGCAGGTCGGCGATCTGACCTGCGGGACCAACGGAGAGGACCTTGGCCCCGTCGATGACCAAGCTGGCATTGCGGACAACACCGAGTCGGCCCTTGCCGAGCGCCTCGTCGTTCGTGACGAGCCGGCCGATGTTGTCGTAGACGGTCGTCGTCACGGTGCCTCCGCGAACACCGCAGCGATCGAACGTCGCAGTTCCGATGCCACGTCGAGGGTCGTGTGCGCTCCTTCGCTGACGACGGTGCGCCCGGCGATGATCACGTTGAGCACATCTTCCGATGTCGCCGAGAAAACGACTGCCTCCGACAACGAGCCGACCGTCGCGCCGGCGAGCCGCACACTGTCGAGTCCGACGGTGATCAGGTCGGCCAGTGCACCGACTGCGATGGTGCCCCCGTTGTCCCAGCCGAGACTGTGATACCCATTTGCACTGCCCATCGTCAGCAGGTTGGTGGCCGTGTGGTTGCCGCGCCGCATCGAGCGCAGACGTTCGTCCATCTCGATGCCGCGTAGCTCCTCGAACGGATCGATGACGGCGTGTTGATCACTCCCGATCGACAGCGGCACGCCCGCTGCACGAAGTGCCGATGAAGGTCCGATGCCATCAGCGAGATCGCGTTCCGTTGTCGGGCAGAAGCAACACGTCGCCCCTGCGAGCGCATACAGGTTGATGTCATCCACACCGAGGTGGGTCGCGTGCACCGCCGTGAATCGCGGCGACAGTGCACCCGCATCGGTCAGCACATCGGTCGGCGTGCATCCGTACTCGGCCATCGCCTGCTCGTTCTCGGCGGCCTGCTCGGAGACGTGGGCATGCAGGACCATCGATCGTCGTGCCGCGAATGCTGCGACGACACCGATCGACGTCGCGTCGAGGGCGCGCACAGAGTGCACGGCAGCGCCGACACGAGCCACCTCCGTGCCGGACAACCGTTCCACTCGTGCCGCCCACGCTTCGACGCTGCCATCGGAGAACCTGCGTTGCTCCGGCGCCACTGCCGTCGATGCACCCCCGCGGAGGTAGCAGGCATCCAACAGTGTCAATCGAATTCCGGCCTCGCCTGCTGCGCGGATGATCGCGTCTCCCATCGCATTCGGCTCCGGGTACGGATCGCCGTTCACTCGATGATGCACGTAGTGGAATTCGCCGACGCAGGTGTAGCCGGCAACAACCATTTCGGCGAACGTCGCCCGGGCCAGATCGAGGTAGTTCTCGGGTGTCAACCTCGCTGCCACTCGATACATCTGCTCGCGCCATGCCCAGAAGTCACCTCGCCCGCTCTGCGTCCGGCCGCGCAGCGCGCGATGGAACGCATGGCTGTGGGCGTTGGCGAAGCCCGGCAGCGTCAGGCCGCGCAGCACGTCGACATCGTCGGGTGCGACCGTTCCGACCTCGACGTCGACAATCGAGCCGTCGACGATGGAGATGGTCACGGCGTCGGTGACGACACCGTCGATGAGCGCGAACTCGCACCAGATTCGGCGCGCTCGACCGCCGTCCTCCGGCATGGTGTCAGCTGCCGACGCGTTCGACGAACGCGGTGATCCGCTCGATGAACGCCGCTCGGTGGAATCTCTCGAACTGCTCCCATGTCGTGAGCGTCCGCGTATCGGCGACACGATCGACGAAGAGCGTCCCATCGAGATGATCGCACTCGTGTTGGAACGTCCCAGCGGTCAGACCTCGTTCGATCTCGTCGTGCGCGATCCCGTGGCGGTCGAGGTGACGCACGTGGATCGAGACACTGCGCGGCACATCACCGCGCAGGTTCGGGACGCTGAGGCATCCCTCGTTGATCATCACGATTTCGTCGTCGATCGGCTCGATGACGGGATTGACCAACACGGTCAACGGGATCTTCGGCTTGTACGGATAGCGCGGATTGTCGTTGACCTCGATCACCGCGATCCTCAGCCCCTCGCCGATCTGGTTGGCGGCGATACCCGCTCCGTTGGCATGGCGCATCGTTTCGATCAGGTCGTCGATCAGTTGTTGGACAGCAGGCGTGGCGAGCTCGTCGACGGAGACCGACCGCGTCGGCACGCGCAGGACCGGATGCCCGATCGTGAGGATCTCGCGGATCACGTTCTGGTTCCCCTCATCCGATCAGTCTCGCGTCTCACCGGGCATCGGGACGACGACGCCGCGATCGGCAGCGACCTGCTGTGCCAAGCCGTAACCGGCGTCGACATGACGGATGACGCCCATCGCCGGGTCGTTGGTCAGTACACGTTCCAATTTCTGCGCCGCAAGGGCAGTTCCATCGGCAACCGACACCTGACCAGCGTGGATGCTCCGGCCGATGCCCACGCCACCACCGTGGTGGATGCTCACCCACGACGCGCCCGACGACGTATTGACCAGCGCGTTCAGCAACGGCCAATCAGCGATCGCGTCGGAACCATCGATCATCCCCTCGGTCTCGCGATACGGCGAGGCAACTGAACCGGAATCCAGGTGGTCTCGACCGATCACGATCGGTGCGATCAGTTCGCCACTTGCGACCATCTCGTTGATTCGCAGACCGAGCCGATGTCGTTCGCCGTAGCCGAGCCAACAGATGCGGGCCGGCAAACCCTGGAACGCAACCCGCTCACCGGCGAGGCGGATCCACTTGTGCAGTTCCTCGTTGTCGGGAAACTCGTCGAGGACGGCCCTGTCGGTCGCTGCGATGTCGGCGGCATCGCCGGACAGCGCAACCCAGCGGAACGGGCCCATGCCCTCGCAGAACAGGGGTCGGATGTACGCGGGCAGGAAGCCCGGGTACTCGAACGCGCGCTCGTAGCCGCCGAGCGCAGCCTCGGCTCGAAGACTGTTGCCGTAGTCGAAGACCTCCGCTCCAGCATCCTGGAAGCCGACCATTGCTTCCACGTGGCGAGCCATCGATTGGCGTGATCGTCGGATGTAGGTGTCCGGGGCCTCGCGACGGAGTTGATCTGCCGCATCCATCGAGAGGTCCACCGGCAGATAGCTGAGCGGATCGTGGGCACTCGTCTGATCGGTGACGATGTCGGCTTCGAAACCATCCGCCAGCAGTCGCGGCAGAAGCTCCGCTGCGTTCCCGACGAGCCCGATCGACACGGCCCTCCGTGCCGACTTCGCAGCCATGCAGCGTGCGATCGCGTCGGCGTACGAATCAGCCACCTGATCGAGGTAGCGAGTCGCGATCCGGCGTTGGACGGACACCGGATCGATGTCGATGCACAAGGCGACCCCACCGTTGAGCGTCACCGCCAACGGTTGCGCTCCCCCCATCCCGCCGAGGCCGGCGGTGAGCGTGATCGTGCCGGCCAGCGTGCCCCCGAACCGCTTGCGACCAATCGCCGCAAAGCATTCGTAGGTGCCTTGCAGGATCCCCTGGGTGCCGATGTAGATCCACGACCCGGCCGTCATCTGGCCGTACATCGTCAGACCCTGATGCTCGAGGCGGCGGAACTCGTCCCAGTTGGCCCAGTCCGGAACAAGGTTCGAGTTCGCCAACAACACTCGCGGCGCCCACTCGTGGGTGCGCATCACCCCGACCGGCTTCCCACTCTGGACCAGCATCGTCTCGTCGTCGGCCAACGTCGTCAACGTGCGGCAGATCGCATCGAAAGCGTCCCACGACCTGGCCGCACGACCGGTGCCGCCATAGACGACAAGATCGTCGGGACGTTCGGCGACCTCCGGATCGAGGTTGTTGCAGAGCATCCGCAGCGCGGCTTCCTGGGGCCAACTGCGACAACTCAGCTGCGTTCCTCGAGCAGCGCGAACAGGTCGTGGACCGGCCATCAGATGGTCTCCTCTTTCATGTGTGGCGATCTCATTCGAGCTCGCCGATCGCGTTCGTCACTGCATCGAGGATGATCCGGTCGCGGACCAGCCTCTCGACCGCGACGAGTTCCGGCGACAACCAACGGTCAGCTCCCGCGCCGTCCACAACTGTGCGGATCGCGCCGAGTGCAGCGGCGGTCCCGGTACCCGGGAGCAGCGGCTGGCGGAGATCGATCGCCCGAGCGGCGCAGGTCATCTCGACGGCCAGGATCCGAGCCAGGTTGTCGATCGCCGTGCGCAACTTCCGAGCCGCGTTCCAACCCATCGAGACGTGATCTTCCTGCATCGCACTGGTGGCCATCGTGTCCACGCTGGCCGGTACTGCGAGCCGTCTGTTCTCCGACACCATCGCCGCTTGCGTGTAGTGAGCGATCATCATCCCCGAGTTGACACCTGCGTCTGGGGACAGGAATGGGGGAAGTCCCCACGACCTCGAGACGTCCAGCATTCGGTCCGTACGACGTTCTGCGAGCGCTCCGACATCGGCGACGGCGATGGCGAGGAAGTCGAGCACGTAACCGATCGGAGCCCCATGGAAGTTGCCGCAGGATTCCACGCGTCCGTCCGGCAGGATCATCGGATTGTCGATCGCGGCGACGAGCTCACGTCCGCCAACCGTGCGCGCGTGCGCCACCGTGTCCAGCGCTGCACCGTGGACCTGCGGAGTGCATCGCAGCGAGTACGCATCCTGGACGCGGCTGTCTCCGAGGCGATGGCTGGCGATGATCGGTGAGTCGGCCAGGATCCGCCGCAGGTTGCTCGCGCTGATCGCCTGCCCGAGTTGCGGTCGCAGCGCCTGCAGGTCATCGGCGAACGCTCGGTCCGTTCCCAACAGACCCTCGACCGACATCGCTGCGGCGATGTCGGCCATCCGCAGTAGCGCGTCGAGATCGTCGATCGCCATGCACAACATGCCGAGCATGCCGTCGGTGCCATTGATCAGGGCCAGACCTTCCTTCTCGTGCAGCACGAGCGGGGCAAGTCCGGCGGCATCGAGTGCCTGGCGACCTGTGAGCATCTCGCCATTCGAGTTCCGGGCCGCACCCTCACCGACCAGGACCATCGCGACATGTGCCAACGGAGCGAGGTCACCGCTCGCTCCGAGCGACCCGTACTCGTGGACGACCGGCGTGACGCCACTGTTGAGCAGGGCGACAAGTCCCTCGGCGACCTCCGGGCGCACACCCGAGTAGCCGAGGCACAGGCTGCGTGCGCGGAGGAACATCAGTCCGCGAACCACCTCTCGTTCCACCTCGGCGCCCATGCCCGCGGCGTGTGAGCGCAGCAGGGCGAGTTGTAGTTCTGCTGTGCGTGCGGACGGGATGACCACGCTGGCCAACGACCCGAAACCCGTCGTCACTCCGTAGACAGCGACATCGCCGAGCACGAATCCTCGGACCACGTCGGCGGTGCGTTGCATCGCCGCGCGAGCTGCCGCCCCGACCGTGACCGTTGCGCGATGACGGGTCACAGCGATCACTTCGTCGTGGCGGACGCCGCGATCCGACAGTTCGACGGCGTCGTCATATACTTTCACCATGCGCAATCTAGCACTGCACAGTGGCACCACAAGTCCACGTGCGACGCATCCCCGATCATCAGATCGAGTGCTGCAACTGCTGGCCGCAGTCGGCGGATCGACCGTACCGCTGAGCCTCACCGAAGCTGCAACGATGGTCGGCCTCGTCCCGAGTACAGCACTGCGTCAACTCCGCTCGCTCGAGGCATCGGGCCTCCTCGTCCGTAGCGACACCGATCAGCTGTACCGACCCGGCCCACGACTGCTCGCGCTCTCCAGAACGGTCTTCGTCGGGCAGTCGTTGCCAGCGACGGCGCAACCGTTCCTCGACCAACTCGCTTCGTTCACCGGTGAGTCGGCCTACCTTGCGATTGGTCCGAATCCGGGTCGGGCCAGCTACGTCGCCACCGCCCCTGGACACCATGCGTTGCGCCACAACGGCTGGCTCGGGCGGACCTTCCCGACCGCCTCCACAGCCGTCGGGCAAGCACTCCGCGGACGGGTCGATGACGACGGGGTCGTCGCGCGCGAGGGCAGACTGGAACCCGGGATCACGGCGGTCAGCGCCCCTGTCCGTACGCGTGATGGCATCGTCGGTGCGATCAGCGTCGTCGGTCCCACCTTTCGGATGGTCGACCGGGCGCTGGACCTCGTCAGGCGAGCCGTCGGCGACGGCGTCGAGCAACTCTCACTCTCGCTCGGCCATCCGCCGCTCCCCGACTCGCGAGCGACGCCACCGGCCTGACAGTCCAGGTGATGACAGTCCAGGTGATGACAGTCCAGCTGATGACAGTCCAGCGGAAACGGACTTGGCGCAACAGTGCTACCTTCTCCCGCGGGCCCGGCGAGTCGGCTGGGGACGGGCGGGGCAGCAGGCGTGGCCGAACAAAACAATCAGAGAACCGCGACGAGCGCGGGCAGATCAGGCGC
>JAYTRT010000051.1:0-2404 GCA_043746045.1 Actinomycetota bacterium
GGCGTGCTGATGTCTCCGCGACCGATCCGGTGAGGGATTCGGGGAGCGATTGAAGGAGGCGCTGCTCGGCGCCCGTCGCCAGCAGGACGACGTCCGGATGCATTGCTTGAATGCTTTCGACCGTTGCGTTCGTGCTGAGATGAACGTCGATGCGGAGGTTCGCGTCGGCGATCTCGTGGGTCAGCCAGTCGACGAGCATCTGATTGGCCGAACCGGTGAGGGTCGCGAACCAGGTCGAGCCACCGAGATGATCGGACCGTTCGATCAACGTGACCCGATGGCCGCGTGTCGCCGCGATTCGTGCGGCTTCCAGCCCGGCTGGTCCGGCGCCGACCACGACGACGTGGCGAGACGTCGTTGCCGGCTCGGTGGCTGCGGTGGCGGCGGGCTCGTCGCCGAGCGATGGGTTGACAGCGCACACCGCGGACGCGTCGAAGAAGTTCTGCTCGACGCAGACGTAGCAGTTGATGCACGGTCTGACCGATGCCCGACGACCAGCCGCGATCTTGTTCGCCAGCTGTGGGTCGGCCAGCTGTTGGCGGCCCATCGCGACGAAGTCGCACTCGCCTTTGGCGAGCATCTCCTCGGCCAGTTCCGGCAGCAGTCGACCAACGGCGATCACGGGAATCCCGATGGCTGCTTTGACGGCGGCCGCCATTGGTCTGTACTGGCCGATCGCCGCCGGCAGTGGTCCGAGCGTGAAGTCGCGGAACGGGTTGCCGGCCTGCGCGGAGATGCTGATCACGTCGGCCCCGGCCGCCTCGGCCAGGCGCGCCGTTGCGACGGTTTCGTCGATCGTGATGCCGTTGTCCAGTCCGTACTCGCAGCCGTTCAGCCGCACCGAGATGGCCATGCTGCGACCGACACGGGCGCGGACGGCGCCGATGACCTCCACCAGCAGCCGGCAGCGGTTCTCCAACGAGCCCCCGTACTGGTCCGTGCGCTGGTTGTACTCGCGTGACAGGAAGGTGTTGATCAGATAGCCGTGGGCGCCGTGGATCTCGACGGCATCGGCTCCCGCAGCCTGGACACGGCCTGCCGCGTCGGCAAACGCGTCGAGCAACCAGGCGATGTCGTCGGACGTTGCCTCTTTGTAGGTGGCCTGCTTGTTGCGCGTGGCCGTACCGAGCTTGATCAGTTCGTCCGTCGAGTTGTCGGCCAGAGCGCTCATGTCCATCCGACTCGATGGACCAGAGGGAATGGACGGGACGAGGAGCGGCCGACCCTCGGCCGTGTCGACGCCGGCGACCTTGCCGTGGTGGACGAGTTGGACCGAGAGCTTGGCGCCGCCGAGATGCACCGCGTCGGCCAGACGGGTCAGCCCCGGAAGGAAACGGTCGTCGCCGAGGCCGGCCTCGTGCCACGATGCGGACCCGACCGGCCAGGCGATCGCCGACGCGCCGGTCGTCACGAGTCCACAGCCGCCGGCTGCCCGTGCTGCATAGTGGGCGATCTCACGCTCCGTCATCTCGCCGTTCTCGCAGTGGTTCATGTCCATGCCGGGCAGCACGATCCGGTTGCGGAGAACCATTGCGCCGATCGAGCCGGGCGCGATGAGGTGATTGAAGTCGGTCACGCGCCGAGGCTATTTCACGATGGCCGAGATGGCAGAGTGGTGCTCCATGGTTTCCAACCGGGTTTCACGCGACGGTGTCATCAGCAACGTCATCAGCAACGTCATCAGCAACGTCATCAGCTACGACGAGGCCGCGGCCCAGGTCTGCGCCGACGGTGGGCCGTTCGAGATCGGCGATGCGATCATCAACGGCGCCCAGCAGCGGATGTTCGTCAAGGCCCCGCCGAACCTTGCAGCCTTGTTCCAGATGGCACCGGCCGACGCCACGTTCCTCGTCTACGAAGACGAGTCGTACACGTTCGGCGACATCCGCGAGCAGTTCGCGGCGTTGGGCGCTGCGTTGGTGGATCGGTACGGCGTGCAAAAGGGCGACCGCGTCGCGGTCGCGATGCGCAACTTCCCGGAGTGGATCATCTCCTTCGCGGCGATCACGTCGATCGGCGCGATTTCGGTGTCGATGAACTCGTGGTGGACCGAGGACGAGATGGACTTCGCGCTCGAGGACAGTGGGGCCGCGGTGTTGATCGCCGACGCCGAGAGGCTGGTCCGTTCGGCTGCATCGTGTGCGCGGCTCGGCACCCGGATGATCGCAGTTCGGATGGCGACGCCGCCCGCCGACGTCGACGCGTGGGCCGACGTCGTTGTCCCCGGGACCCCGTTGCCGATCGTCTCCGTCGGTCCGTCCGACGATGCGACCATCCTGTACACATCGGGCACGACCGGTCGCCCGAAGGGGGCGGTGTCCACACATGGGGCCGTGGTGCAGGCGTTGATGTCGTTCTCGTGCCGTTCGGCGATCGAGCGCATTCGCCAACCCTCCGAGCCCTC
>JAYTRT010000052.1:0-2398 GCA_043746045.1 Actinomycetota bacterium
CGCATCACTGCCCGACAAGACCCCGCGTCTCAACCCGGTTCTGGCCGTCTGTGGGCTGGCCTTCGTGTGCACGGGTCTGGCGTTCGTCGTGTTCTTCAAGTTGATCGATGAAGTCGGACCGGCTCGTGCGGGACTCATCACCTTCGCCAACCCAGTCGTGGCCATCGCCCTCGGTGCCGTCTTTCTCGACGAGCTCGTCACAGTTGCGACCGTCATCGGGTTCTTGTTGGTCGTTGCCGGGTGTGGGCTGGCGACACGTCCGCCTCCCCGGGCGGTTGATTCGTCCGACGAGTTGCTTCGGTTGGACTCATCGAGTGCTGAGGTCGAGGGCGTCGGCAGGGCGTAGATCGGATCCTGGCAGATTGTCCCCTCGAGCCAACCCGCAGAAATTGGCGCTCTAGCAGGGTGATGAAATTCGGGTTCTGACGGTTGGCCGCCGGTGGTTGTTGCATTTGCAATGGTTGGCGGCTGGTTTGCCGCTTGTCTGATCGCCCGGTCTGGCCCGTTTCGGGCTGCTGCCGGGCAGCCCTGCCAGGTCCTGGCCGGTCAGGCGATCGCTGTGTCGAGTGTGGTGATGCGGATCAGGTTGTAGACGGCAGTGGTCATTTTGAACCAGGCCCGGTTGCGGTCTTGGCCGATGTAGCGGAGCTTGCGTCCACCACCAACGGTCTTGACCCACCCGAAGGGTTCCTCGACTCGTTTGCGTTTGCGTTGACTCACGCCGTAGCCGGAGTGGCGGGTGGTGCGCCCGTCAATCGCAGATCTTCGGTTGCTGATGTTCTGGGCGACGTGCGGGGTGAACCCGGCCGCCCGGACATCCGCGACGAAGTCCTTGGTGTCATAGCCCTTGTCGCCAGCCACGGTGCGTCGCCGGTTGCTTCCAGGGAGCCGGCGCAGCATCTCGGTCGCGCACTCGCGTTCGGCCCGCCCTGTCGCCGCGGTCAGCTCGGCATCCATGATCAGCCCGTAACGATGCTCGATCAGCAGATGCCCGGCGTAGCACAGCTGCGCGGCGGTGTTGTTCGACTTGCGATACAGGCGGGCCTGGGGATCTGTCGTCGACGCGTGCGTGTCGTTCGATCGTTTCTGACCTTTGAAGTTGACCTCGCTGTTCCGCCCCGCCGACGGTTCCGACGGCGGTGGCGGGCCGTCTTTGGGTTTGAAGCTCTTGTGCGATGCCCAAGCCTCCAGCAACGTCCCGTCGACCGAGAAATGGTCCGACGACATGTAGCGGCGCAGCTTGGCCTGGCGGACGACCGCGGCGAAGAACTCGTCCGCGACCTGATGCTCGAGCAACCGTTTGCGGTTCTTCGAGAATGTGGTCGCGTCGAACGCTGGCTGATCGATGCGCATGTCCAAGAACCACTTGAACAGCAGGTCGTAATTGAGGCGCTCACAGAACGCCCGCTCGGACCGGATCGAGTACATCGCCATCAACACCGTCGACTTCAACAACGTCTCCGGCGGCACAGACGATCGACCACCTGTCGCGTACATCCCGTCGAACACGGCGTCCATCTCGCCGAGCACGACATCGACCACCGCCCGAATCCGACGGATCGGATGATCCACCGGGATCAGATCCTCCGTGCTCAAAGTCGTCAACATCGCCAACTGAGGATCAGGTGCTCCACGCATGCACCCATTCTTTTCCATCCAAACCGAAAACGCGAGCACCAATCAGACGTTTTTCAGCACCCTGCTAACGGCGCGGTCTCCCATCCACACTGCTTGAGCAGCGGGTCGGCGGGGTCGTCGGTGTGTAGCTCGGATTGTTGAGATGCATCCCGCGGGGTGACGGGCCGGGTCAGCCGGGGCTGGCCGCCCAGCCGGAGACGGCGACGATTCGCAGCACCAGCACTCGGGCGAAGGGCCGATCCCGGTACTGGAGGTAACGCCGGGCCAGCGCGTCGGCCAGGGACTCCGCCCGGTCTGCAGCGTCGTTGCCCTGCCAGCGCAGCTCGGCGCGCACCCACCACAGCTGGGACCAGTCGTCACGATCCCACTGATCGACCAGCAGTGTGGCCCGCACGTCGGCCTCCAGGTTCCGGTCCCGTTGCAGCCGCAACGACGACTTTGGTTTCACCCGGTCTATGGGCACGCCCACGTAGCCGTCATCGTCCTTCACATACACGACGGGCACAGCGTCTACGCCCCGCTCGGCGTGGACTGTGCACATCACCCCGTGGTCGTGTGCCGCCAACCGAGCCAGCGCTTCATCCTCGCCGAGCCTCATTGCAGTCGTCCGTCGGTTGTGCGCATGCGAAACCGGAATCGTAGTTCGCGTGAAATACGATTGTGTCGTGCAGGGGGAACAGGTGCGATGAACCCCGCCGTCTGGGTAGAACGCCACGGCCGCCTGCAACCCGAGGGCCCGGCGCTGGCCGACGGCGAGCGC
>JAYTRT010000053.1:0-2395 GCA_043746045.1 Actinomycetota bacterium
TGGTTGCCCTGCGCCGCCGGGCGGACCTTGAAGGGCATCGGAATGATCGTGATGGTACCGCCAGCGGCGGTGATGGCAGCCTCAGCTGTCTTGGAAACAGCGTGAGCGGTGACGTCGACCTTGATGGTCAGTTCGCCGTAGCCGAGGATCTTGACGTAGTCGCCGCGACGAAGCATGCCACTCGCGATGAACAGTTCAGGGGTCGCCTCAGCGACGTCGAGCTTGGCCAGCTGATGCAGGTTGACCGCCGTGTACTCGACGCGGAACGGGTTGTTGAACCCCTTCAACTTCGGGACACGCTGCTTGAGTGGCATCTGGCCACCTTCGAAGCCACGAGCGACCTTGCCACGACCACGTGACTGCTGACCCTTGGTACCACGACCGGCGGTCTTGCCGCCCTTACCGCCGATACCACGGCCGACACGCTGCGGCGCCTTGTTTGCACCGGGTGACGGTGCGAGTTCGTCGACGCGCATCAGTTGCCCGTCCCTTCTCGAGGATCAATTGCGTTCACGGACAGGAGGTGAGGGACCCGGGCGATCATCCCGCGGATCTCGGGACGGTCGGGAAGGGTGTTCGTGTCGCCGATCTTCTTCAGACCGAGCGCACGCAGCGTGCCACGGCTCTTCGGCTTGGCGCCGATCCCCGAGCGAACCATCGTCACGACGAGGTGGGCCGACGCAGTGTGGTCGACGGCGTCCTTGCCGAGATGCTTGTTGTAGGTGGCCATCAGTGTGAATCTCCCGCCGGTGCAGTCTTGCGGTCGTTGTACGCCTTGAGCATGCCCTTCGGCACGAAGTCCTCGGCGGCGAGGCCGCGGCGCTTGGCAACTTCGTCGGGGCGCTGCAGTGCCTGCAGACCCTGGATGGTGGCCCGGGCGACGTTGATCGCGTTCGCCGAACCGAGGGACTTGCAGAGGATGTCATGGACGCCGGCTTCTTCGAGGATGACTCGGGCTGCACCGCCGGCGATGACGCCGGTACCGGGCGCGGCGGGCTTCATCAGGACGCGTCCGGCGCCGGTGATACCGACGACTTCATGCGTGATCGTGCTGCCAGCGAGGGCGACATCGAACAAGCTCTTCTTGGCCTCTTCGGTGCCCTTCTGGATTGCCAGGGGCACTTCTTTGGCCTTGCCGTAACCGAGCCCGACGCGACCGTTGCCGTCGCCGACGACCACGAGTGCGGTGAAGGAGAAACGACGGCCACCCTTGACGACCTTGGCGACGCGGTTGATCGCGATGACTCGCGACTCACGCAGTCCACCCGGCTCCTGGGGAGCGGCATTCGGATTGTTGTTGGTGTACGAAAATCCAGCCATCAGAACTCCAGACCTGCTTCACGAGCGGCATCAGCTGCCGCAGCAACACGACCGTGGTAGGCAAAGCCACCGCGATCGAACACAACCTTCTCGATCCCGGCGGCCTTGGCCCGCTCTGCGACGAGCTGACCCATGCGGGACGCAGCAGCAACGCTGCCGCCGTCACCGGCGGCGCGCTCGCCCGGCTCGTTGGTCGACGCGGCGGCGACCGTACGGCCGGACACATCATCGATCACCTGCAGGACGAGGTGCTTGTTGGAACGGAACACAGCCAGGCGCGGGCGCGCAGCGGTGCCATGGATCTTCTTGCGGACACGACCGTGGCGACGGATGCGGGACTCGCGGCGAACTTTGGCGTTATCACTCATAGTTGTTGTGCCTTACTTCTTGCCGGTCTTGCCGGCCTTGCGCAGAACCTTCTCACCGAGATAGCGCACACCTTTGCCCTTGTAGGGCTCGGGCTTGCGGATGCTGCGGATGTTGGCGGCCACTTGACCGACGACTTCCTTGTCGATGCCTTTGATGATCACTCGTGTCGGCACCGGCACTTCGAAGGTGACGCCCTCGGGCGCATCGACGATGACGGGATGGCTGAAACCGAGGGCCAGACGGAGCTTGCCGGGACCCTGGGCCTCGGCTCGATAGCCGACGCCGATGATCTCGAGCTCCTTGGTGAAGCCGTCGGTCACGCCGACGACCATGTTGTTCACCAGGGTCCGCGTCAGACCGTGCAGCGACCGGTTCTCTCGCTCGTCATCGGGACGGGCGACGTTGAGCACGGCGTCGTTCTTGCTGACGGTGATTGCACCGGGGACCGAGAAGGACAGCGTGCCCTTCGGACCTTTGACAGTGACCAGGTTGGACACGACGGTGACGTCGACGCCCGTTGGCACGTTGATGGGGGCTTTGCCGATACGGCTCATGGGTTGCTCACATCACCAGACGTAGCAGAGGACTTCGCCGCCCATGTGACGCTTGCGCGCCTCACGGTCGCTCATCAGTCCAGAGCTGGTGGATAGGACGGCCACACCGAGGCCACCGAGCACCCGAGGCACGGCGGTGGACTTGCGGTAGA
>JAYTRT010000054.1:0-7557 GCA_043746045.1 Actinomycetota bacterium
CTGCTCGGGCGAGAAGTAGGTGGCCGTGCCCATCACGAGACCGACCTGGGTCAGATTGCTGTCTGCAGCGGAGTTCATCGCTCTGGCGATGCCGAAGTCGGCGACTTTCACCTGGCCGCTCGAGCCGATCAGGATGTTGGCCGGTTTGATGTCGCGGTGGACCACGCCGTTTCGATGGGCGAAGGCCAGCGCGGCGGAGACCTCGCTGGCGATCTCGGCTGCCTGCACCGGCGAGACTCGCCCGTTGGCGCGAACGATGTCGGCCAGCGTTCGTCCCTCGACGTACTCCATCGCGATGAAGTACGTGCCGCCGTACTTGCCCCAGTCGTAGACGCTGACGATGTTCGGGTGATTGAGCGCGGCGGCAGACTGTGCTTCGCGGCGGAACCGTTCGACGAAATTGGGGTCGGTGGCGAACTCGGCGAAGAGCACCTTGATCGCAACAGGTCGGTCCAGTAACAGGTCGCGCGCGAGCAGGACGTCGGCCATCCCACCGCGCCCGATGCGCTGCTGGATTTCGTAGCGGTCGTTGAGGACCGTTCGTTCTCCGTTGTTCGTCACGTGCTGCCTGTCTTGTCGGCCCGAAAGCGCTCACGCAGGATACCGATCACGCTGCTGCCATTGCCGTCACTGGACATCATGGCAGCGGGTGGGCGAGTGCGTAGTCGAGAACGGTTTTGGCGATCGGCCCGGCCAACCGGCCCCCGGTGCCGGCGCTGATCTGGTCGTTGACTCCTTTGAGTACGACGGCCACTGTGTATTGCGGCGCATCGGCCGGAGCGAACGCGGTGATCCACGCGTGCGACCGCTGTTGCTGACCGAGCGCATTGAGCTGCGCGGTGCCGGTCTTGGCGGCCGCTTGAATGCCGTTGTCGAGTTGCATGCAGCACTTCGCCGTGCCCACGTTCACCACCCCGACCATCAACTGGTTCATCGTCGCCGCGACCTGTGGAGTGATCGGCGTTTTCCACACGGTCGGCGTCGTCTTGTTGAGTACGGCTCCGCTGTGGTCGAGCGTCGAGTCGATTGCATACGGCTGCATCTCGACGCCCCCATTGGCCACGGTCGAGGCGATCATCGCCATCTGCAACGGCACGATCAGATCGTTGTCCTGTCCGAAGCTGCTGATCGCCAGCTTCTGGATCGCGCCCTTGAAGTCGGCCACCTCGCCGAAATGCGACACGGCGCCACCCGCAAGATCGAACGGGATCGTTTCGCCGATGCCCCACGCCTTGGTCCCCGCGACCATCACGTCGGCACCCATCTGCGCGCCGGTGCGCGCGAACGGCGTGTTGCAGCTGCGCGCGAAGACCTCTGCCAGGTTCCCTCCGCACAGCTCGCCCTGGTAGTTCTGGATCGGGTTGTTCGTCTGCGGAGGCGTCCATTGAGTTTCGTTGGCAAACGTGCTGGCCAGACTCAGCGTGTTGTTGCCGAGAGCGATGCTGGTCGTCACGATCTTGAACGCCGACCCGGGCATGTAGCGCTCCTGATATGCGTTGTTGAGTGTCGGCTTGCCGGGCGCCGCGTTGAGGAACGTGATGATGTCGCCGGCCTTCTTGTTGTCGTGCACCACGACCAGATTGGGGTCGTAACTCGGATAGCTCCACAACGCCAGGACTGCGCCGGTGTGTGGGTCCATGACCACGACGCTGCCCTCGCGTTCGCCGAGCGCCTGCTTGGCGACGAGCTGCAGATCGGCCCGCAGCGTCAGCTTGACGACGCCGGTGTTGTCGGTGTTGCTGAAGATGCTGGTGATCGCCCGCAGTTGTTGCTCGCTGGTCTGACCGGACAGGACGTCGGTGAACTGCTTCTCGATCTTCGTCGCGCCGTACGCGTAGGTGTAGTAGCCGGTGATGTTGCCGAACAGGTCGAGGGCCGGGTACTCGCGCTGGTATTTGTACTTGTCGCCGGCGGGCGAGAGCACAGAGTCGGCGATGACGAGGCCGTCGGCGGTGATGATCGTGCCGCGCGGTTTGTCGAAGTCGCGCAAGACAGCGCGAGTGTTGTTCGGGTTCTTGGCCAGCTGGGTCCGCTTCACCACCTGGAGAAGGTTGAGTTGCGCGAACAGGATCAGGTAGCACACGAGCAGTCCCGCTGCGAGGCGCCGGATCTGCTTGTTCACTGTTCGGCCCTCACCGGATCGGCCTCCACTGGATCGGCCTCCACCGGATAGGCCTCCACTGGATCGGCCTCCACTGAACGGTTGGCCGGCGCGGGTCGACCGGCCGTCACGGATTGACCCCTGCGGCCTCCGGGTGCTTGCGCAGACGACGGCGCAGCTGCCACGCCGCGAACTTCTCGTTGATCGTCGGGTCGTCGGGCAACTCACCGATTCGTCGTGCTGTGCTGTCGCTGACCCGGATCAGCAACGCGAGCAAGACGTAGTTGGCGACCAGCGACGAACCTCCGTAGCTGACGAACGGAAGCGTGATGCCGGTCAGCGGTACGACGCGGATGACACCGCCGATGATGATGAACGCCTGCACCCCGAGGAGCGCCGTGAGCCCGGTTGCAAGCAGCTTTTCGAACGGTCGCTCGGCCTTGATCGCAACGCGGAGTCCGGCCCCGACGATGAGCATGAACGACATCAGCACGGCGGTCGCGCCGAACAGCCCGAGCTCCTCGGCGATCGCCGCGAAGATGAAGTCGGTCTGGACTGCGGGGATCAGATTCGGGTGGCCCTGGCCGAGGCCCGCGCCGCCGAGGCCGCCATCGCCGACGGCGAAGATGCCCTGCACGATCTGATAGCCCTTGCCCGTGTACTGGCTCCACGGATCGAGCCAGATGTGGACGCGGTCCTGCACGTGATGGAACAGGCGGAACGATGCGTACGCCGCTGCGCCGAAAAGCACGAAGCCAACCACCAGGAACAGCGGACGTTCGGTGGCAACCCACATCATCACCACGAACAGGGTGAAGAACAGCAACGACGTGCCGAGGTCCTGCTCGCCGACCAGAACCACAACGGCGAACCCCCATGCGGCCAGAACTGGAAGCAGATAGCGCGGTTCGGGAAGGTGGAGCGGACCAATGTGCCAGGTGTTGGCTGCGATCAGCTCACGACGTTCGTAGAGATATCCGGCGAAGAACAGTGCGAGCAGGATCTTCGCGAACTCACCTGGCTGGAAGTTGATCGGCCCGGCCCGAACCCAGATCCGCGCGCCACCGACGACGCGGCCGACGCCAGGAACGAGCGGGCTCAGCAGCAGCATCGCGCCGAGCACGAAGAACGTCCATTTGAAGCGAGCAAGATCGGGAGCGCGTTGGACGACCACCAGTGTGGCGATGTACGCGCCGATCGCGATGAAGCTCCAGATCGTCTGCAGCCCCGCGAGACGGTCGCTCAACCGCGTGATCATCACGTAGCCGATGCCGTGGAGCATTGCTGCGAGGGGGAGCAAGGTCGCGTCGGCGCCACGAGCGAGCAGCCGCGTCGCCAGGTGGGCGATGAGCAGCAGCCCGAGTAGTGCGATGAAGAACGGGACGATGATCGGCGGGATCGTCGAGTTCTTGCCGAGCGAGGCCAGTACGTAGGCCGCGGCTGTGATCACGCCAGCCATGATCACCAAGCCGAGTTCGGTGCTGCGCCGAGACAGCGGATGCATCAGGGACCCGAAGGAACGGTCGTGGTCGTTTGTCCGACCGACGTCGTCGACGTCGTAGCGGCAGGTGTGGTCGTTGTCGTCGTCGGGGCGACCGTGGTGGTGGTCGGGATCACCTGCTCGGTGATGAATTTCGCCGCCTCCTCGGCCGAGGAATACGTGACGTGTTGGTTGACGAGTTGGATCAGGGTCGAATCCAGTTCCCCGCGCGTGAGTGCACTGTCCTGAACGAGGGTCGGCTGGAACCACAGCACCCCGCCAGGTTGTCCCTTGTAGACGGCCACCTTGTCGCCGTGGAAGGCAACGAAATAGCCGCTGCGGGCGTGGACGGCGATGAGGGTGAATGTGGCGATGATGATCGCTGCCAGCACGACGACGAACAGGAACAGACCACCCGTGAGTTTGCGCCGGCGCGGTGGCTTGAGCTTGGTCTTCCTCGGTGACTTGCCGTCGGGGGTCTCGGCGGCGTCACGTGCGCCGGTGGCCTCGCCGGTCGCGCGGGCGAACGGCGTCGCGGTGGCCGGCGGAAGCGTTGGCGATGAGGTCGACACTCCAGCAGTGCCGAGTGGAATCGACGCCGAGGAGGGTCCGCCGCTGGAGGCCGCAGGAGGAGGCAGCGTCGGCGTTCCCGAACTGTTCGCACGGTACGCGCTGCTCGACGTGTTGAACCCTCCGGCACCGAGCGGCGCAGCTGGTGGAGCGACGGTGGGCATCGATCCGAGTGCAGTGGTCGAAGCCGCACCGAGTCCGTCGACGGGCGCACCCGCAATGGTCGGTGCGCCACTGGCCGTCGTCGGAATCAACCCGGTGCCATCGGCGGCCTTCGGCACGGTGTCGTCCAGCTCACCTGCAGCGTCGTCGTTCCAGATGGCGGCGTCGTCCACCTGAGCGGCCCAGTCCGGGTCGAGGGCGATGTCATCCGTCGGGTCGGGAGGGTCCGCGCCTTCCATCACGTCGACGACGACGACCGTGACATTGTCGCGTCCACCGTGGCTGTTGGCCAGCGCGACCAGTTGCTCGGAAAGGGCCTGCGGATCCTCGACGTTCGCGACCAGTTGAGTGATCTCGCTGTCCGGAACCTCGTCGACCAGTCCGTCACTGCACAGCACGAAACGGTCGCCGCGAACGATCGCCATCGTCCACATGTCGGCGCGCACGTTCGGCTCGATGCCCAACGCCCGTGTCACGATGTTGCGACGCGGGTGGGTGCGAGCCTCCTCCATCGTGATGTGTCCGGTGGCGACGAGTTCCTGCACATAACTGTGGTCGACAGTGACCCTCGACAGTCGGCCGTTGCGGAACAGGTAGGTGCGTGAGTCACCGACGTTCAACAGGACGAGCTGTTCGTCGATCAGCGACGAACCCTGGCCCTGCGCCTTCAACACCGCCAGCGCAGTGAGGGTGGTGCCCATTCCACTCTGCGCCGCGTTGGCGCGTGCAGCTCCGAAAATGGCCGCGTTGACTTCGTGGACGACGGATTCGGCGTCGTCTTCACTGGACGCGCCTCGGCCCAGACGATCGCGGACGATGCTGGCTGCGAGCGCACTGGCGACCTCACCGGCCTGATGCCCGCCCATCCCGTCGGCAACGGCGAAGACCATTGGCTCGGTGACGTACGTGTCTTCGTTCTCGGTGCGTACGAGGCCGGGGTTCGTCGTTGCACCCCATCGCAGATCGGCCATCAGTTGGCCTCCAGGACGGTGCTGCCGATTTGGATCCGGTCGCCCTTGTGCAACGCCTGGGCCACGGTCAATCGGGTGCCGTTCACGAATGTGCCATTGGTGCTGCCGAAGTCCTCGATGATGATGTTGCCCTGATCGTTGAACACCCTGGCATGAACCTGTGACACAAAGGTGTCGTCAGGGACTGCGACCGTGCAACCGGTCGCACGACCGAACGTGATCTCCTGCGCGACGCTGATCGCTGTTCCCTTGTTCGTCTTCGGTTCCAACACGATCAATCGGGCCACCGCCCCACGCTTGCCACGTGGGGGTGCCTTGGTCCTGTTCGGCGGAACTGCCGCCGACGGTCCGACCGGCTGAGGCTGCGCGTTGGCGCCTACACGCAATGATGCGGCTGCTCCGGCTCCCCCCTGGCGCGGTCCGCGGACCTCGCTCCACACGGCCCACAGCACCCGGGCGAAGAACAGGTACAGCAACGCCAGCAGCGCGTACTTGAAGATGTTGAGCAGCGAGTCCGACATACTGGTCTGTCGCCGACCGGGGCGTCAGCTGGCCTCGAAGCGGATGTGCGTGCCACCGAAACTGATCGTGTCGCCGTCGTTGAGGATCTGCTCGCCCTCGACACGAGTGCCGTTGACCTTCGTGCCGTTGGTGCTGCCCAGATCGACCAGGACGAAGTTGCGCCCGCTGGCCCGGAATTCGGCGTGGCGACGACTGACGTTCGCGTCGTTCAGCGGGATGCTGCTCTCGGGCAGCCGACCGACGGTGAAGACCTTGCCGGCGAGCGGCATCCGTTCGCCCGACGGCAGGACGAGCGTGCCGACGCCGACACCGCCCCCGGCCTCGCGCATCGATGATGTGACGGTGAACCTGCCCGGCTTCTGTTCCTGACTGATCAGCAGGCTGACCGACACCGGACCCATGAAGTGGTAGGTCTCTTCGCGTGCATGCTCGCGTGCTGCCTCACCCAATTCGGTGACGAGTGCCGCCTCGATGTCGAGGAACGCGGCGTGGTCACGTGGGCTGATGTGGAAGTCGAATTTGTTGGGCACGATGCGCCGACCCTTGACGTCGACGGAGCGATTGTCGTCCATCTCGCGCACGAGACGGCGACCGAGTTCGATCGGACGGATGCTGCTCTTACTCGAACGCGAAAACACACCCTCGACCATACGCTCTACACCGTGCTCGAACGACTGCAATCCCATGTTGAGGGGACACAGTAGTGGCCTGAACCCACAATCCAGTGCGCGTCGACGGTGCCCTCCGTCTCGGTTTCGAGCGTTCTGTTCGGTGGCTCGGTCACCCCGATGCTCGGCGTGTGCTCGATTGTGGTCGGCCTGCGTGCGGTGGCTCGCTCGTCTGGCGTCGGCGTGTGCTCGATTGTGCTCACAACCGCCCCACGGGGTCCACATGCGCGACCTGTCCGCCCAACTGCACCCCGCGGGCCACATCTGAGCACAATCCGCGGGCCGTGGTGCCCGAATCGGTGTTGGGTGCGGTTGGCGAAGTTGCTACCGTATGTCGTTCCACTCGGGCGAGTGGCGGAATAGGCAGACGCGCTGGCTTCAGGTGCCAGTATTCGCAAGGATGTGGGGGTTCAAGTCCCCCCTCGCCCACGCACGGTGAGACGTGAAAGTGCTGGTAGCAGCGTCAGCCGCTGCGCTGGGGGTGCCGTTCGGAAACGATCTTCACGTCGATGCCGGCTTGCAGCGCGAGCGTTGCCCACGTGTGGCGCAGGCCGTGGAGGGTCAGGCGTTGGAGGCCGTAGCGGCGCACTCGGCGCAGGAACATCTCGCTGACCGCATCCGGGTGGAGCCAGCTGCCGTCGGGCTGATGGAACACGAGGCCTTGATCGTCGAAGTCGGGGCCAACGAGCAGTCGCTCTTCGAGCATGCGCCGGCGGTGCTCACGCATCACGGCGATCGTGCCCTTGTCGAGCGCGATCGGCCGGCGGCCTTGTGCGGTCTTGGGTTCGCCGATCGAGACGAGGCTGCGTGTCTGGATGATGGTCTGCACGACTCGGAGTCGGCCGGCGTCGAGGTCGAGGTCGGACCATCGCAAGCCGATGGCTTCACCGCGACGCATGCCGGTGGTGGCGAGCAACACCCACAGTCCGTGCAGCCGATCATCGGCCCGCGACGACGCGTCGAGGAACCCTCGCAGCGTCGGCGCATCCCAGGCGTGGATGCCGTCGGACTTCTGCCCGCCGTGAGGCGGGTTGGCGGCGTCGGCCGGGTTACGGGCCAGGCGACCCCAACGGACTGCGTCCT
>JAYTRT010000055.1:0-2388 GCA_043746045.1 Actinomycetota bacterium
TTCTCAAGAACCAGGCCGATTTCGCCCACAACGAGGTCACCAAGCAACTGAGCGCGCAGGCGATCACATTCGAACCGGTTGCCAAACTTCAGGACGACCAGAAGAAGGTGGCCTGCCTGGTCGCGAATGCGGAGAAGCCGCTCACCACCGGCGTCCAGGCCCAGTGCTACGCCGACTACCAGATCGAGCTCGACATCAAGGGCATCTTCGGCAAGGCGACGTACGCGACCCTGTCCGCGCCCGCTCGGGAAGCTGCCTACGCCGCGGCATCGACGCAAGCAAAGAACCCGAACAGCCCCGACCTCCCGGCGCTGCAGGCGGCGGCGGCCAAGGCCGAGGCACCCGCCTCTGTCGTCTTCCAGGCGGAAACGCTGCGCGGCATGCTGTTGACAACCTACGCATTCGACCACATGGGCGACCTCGGCGGTACGACGTCGACGATCCTGTTCATCGCCGCAGCAGTGCTGCTCCTCCTCGCACTCGGCCTGCTCGCCGTGAAGCTGCGCCGAGGCACCAACTCTCCCGCAGTAGCCGCCACCTCGTAGGTCTCCCGGCTCGTCCGTCAGGTCAGCAAGGGCAGATGGCGGGCGCGGCGGTCTCGCCCCACGTCATCGGCCCCAGCACGACATGTGATATTTTGCGGCGTGGCCGCATCGGAACGCGGGATCGAATTCGTCCGATTGCTCGGTCCGATACAGCTCGTCACCTCATCAGGATCGATCATCGACGTCCCGAGCGTCAGCCAACGCCGGCTGCTCGCCGTGCTCGCACTGAACGCTCGGCGGTCGATGCGTGCCCAGAAGCTGGCCGACGCAGTCGGGGTCTCGCCGGGGGCGCTGCGCAACTCGGTGGGTCGTCTTCGCAGGATTGTCGGCGAACAAGCGCTTGTCACCACATCGGTCGGCTACCGGCTCGACATGGATGTGGACGCCGAGACGTTCTGTCTTCGGGTCGAGCAGGCCCTTCTGGACGACGATGGTCGACCCGGATTGGAGCGGGCTCTGGCGATGTGGACCGGGCCTGCGCTCGGCGAGTTCGAATCAGAGCCGTGGGCGCTCGCTGACGCAGTCCGGCTGACCGAGGTGCATGCTTCGGCACTGGAGGAACGGGCGGCCGATCTGATTGCCAGGCAGCGTTGGCCCGAAGCGATCGCCGGCCTCGGTGTGCTCGTGACGCTGCATCCTTTTCGAGATCGCCCGCGCGGGCTGTTGATTCGCGCTCTGGCCGGCGCCGGGCGACAGGCCGACGCATTGCGCAGCTATCAGACCTACCGGACGTTCTTGGGAGACGAGGTCGGGACCACTCCGTCGGCCGACGTGCAGTCGATCGAGCGCCGGGTCGCCGCTGGCTGGAATGGGATCGAGGCCGGGTGCGAGGAGCGGGTCACGCAGCATCCAGCCGCGATCCATCGTGGTCGAGCGGATTCAGACCAGCCTCACAAACCGCTGTTCCTGCCGCTGCACGGCGCACTCCTGCGAGACGTCCGGCTCGTTGGACGTTCAGCAGAGTTGGCGCTGCTCGCGGTCGATTTCGAACAGACTCGACTGTCCGGCATGCGGTCCGTCATCGTCGCCGGGGAAGCCGGCATCGGCAAGTCGACGCTGATGGGCGCGTTCGCTCGCCGAGTGCAGACGTCGGACGAGGCCACAGTTCTCTACGGGCGCTGCGACGAGGGTTCGCCCGTACCGCTCCAGCCGTTCGTCGGGTTGATCGGATCGCTGGTCGAGCACGCTCCGCTCGATCTGCTCAGCGCTCACACGGCGCGCTGCGGAGGAGATCTGCTCCCGCTCGCACCTCACCTCGGCGACCGCATCCGCGTCAGTTCGCCATCGCATGCTGACATCGGAACAGAGCAGTACATGATGTTCGAGGCGGTCGCCGACCTCCTCCGACGACTTGCCGATCGAGCGCCCGTCGTGATCATGCTCGACGACCTTCACTGGGCCGAGCCAACGGCGCTCCAACTGCTTCGCTCGCTCGGCCGGGCGCTCGTCTCGGCACCCGTGCTCCTCATCGCTGCCTTCCGCGATCCCGGCGAACCACGCTCGGACGAGTTGCGCGCAGCGATCGCCGATCTCGATCGCGCCGATGCCCGTCGTCTGCCGCTGGGGGTCTTCGACGATGCCGAACTGTCCCAGCTGGTTCGTTCAGCCGTGGACACAGGCGAGGACGAGCGCGACCCACGCGTCGTTGCCGACGTGCTGCGGCACGAGTCCGCCGGAAATCCGCTCTACGCATCGCATCTGCTCCGGCATTGGATCGAGTCCGATCTGATCGAGAACCGAGTCGAGGGTTTGCGTTTCGCCGCGCGGTCTCGCCCGGCCACGGTTCCACCCAGCCTGCGTGAGGTCCTCTGGAGCCGTGTGCGCTCTCTCGGCAACAAGGGTC
>JAYTRT010000056.1:0-2386 GCA_043746045.1 Actinomycetota bacterium
CTTCACGGCGTGCAGTAGCAGCAGCAAGTCTGCTCCGACGACAGCGGCATCGCCCAGCACCGCGGCCTCGACGACGACGGGGGCGGCGTCCACCGCGACCTCGACGACGACGGCGGGCTCGACAGCCACCACCGGCGGCTCCACGCCGACCAGCGGTTCGACGGCGACGACAGGCTCGACGCCCGCCACCGGCGGTTCCACGCCGACCAGCGGTTCGACCGTCTCCACCGGCAGCGCCACAACTGCGGGAACCGACCCCGGCGTCACCACCGCTGGCATCAGCGCTGCTCGCTGCGCGGCGAACAAGGCTGCCGGACAGATCACGTACATCAGCAGCTTTGACTTCTCCGCGTCGGCGTCGATCATCGACGTCTCTGTCGCCAAGAAGCGCGGCTATTTCGACAAGATGTGCCTGAACGTCGTCCTCAAACCCGGCTTCTCCACCACGAACTACCCGCTCGTGGCGGCCGGCACCGCACAATTCTCGTCGGCCGGTAACTACACCGAGATCCTCAACAACTCCGGGAGCGGTGCCGAATTCGAAGCGGTGGTCGACTACGGCAAGACCCCGATCGAAGCACTGCTGACCCCCGCCGGTGGGGCCACGACGCTCGCCGCGCTGAAGGGCAAGACCATCGGCGTCAAGGGCGACCTACCTCCTTCGATCGTGGCGATGCTGGCCAAGGCCGGCCTCAAGCGCGGCACCGACTACCAGGAGATCCAGCTGAAGGGGTTCGATCCCGTGGCCCAGCTCTCGTCCGGCATCGATGCGCTGCCGGTGTACAAGTCGAACGAGCCGGGGCAGCTCGACACGGCCGGGATCAAGTACCAACTGTTCGATCCGATCACCGACAAGATCCCCGGATCGTTCGGCCTGATCTACACCTCGAAGCAGTACGCCAAGGATCACCCGACGGTCGTCGCCGACTTCGCCCGCGCCGCGCTGCGCGGCATGCAGGACGCGCTTGCCGACATCCCCGGTGCGGTCGCGATCTCGGTCGACCTGATCAACGGCAACGGCAACGCCAACTTCCTCACCTCGGAGGGCGAGACGTATCGCTGGACGCAGGAGTCCAAGACGGTCACCGCGGGCACCCCCGCAGGTGAGCCGATCGGACTCATCGATCCTGCCCTGTTGTCGGCTGAGTACTCGGCGTATGTCGACGCCGGTGTGTGGCCGAAGGGTGCGCCGGTCGACGGCAAGGACTACGACGCCAGCATCGTCAAGGCGTTGTCCGGCTCCGACGGCAAGGTCGTCTGGCCATCGAGCTGACCCCGTTTCTTCGGATTCCGTCGATCTGATCGATCGGACTCACCGAATGCAACCACGTTCGTGAGAGCGCTCGTTCAGCGCGGCTTCGGAGGCGACGATCTCGTCGCCTTCGAAGCCGTTGCCGAACCGGTCGCCGCATCCGGCGAGCTGATCATCGAGGTCCGAGCCTGCGCGTTGAACCGGCTCGATCTGCTGCAGCGAACGGCTCCGGTCGTACGTGGTTTCTCGCTGCCGCACATCGCCGGAATGGATGTCGCCGGCATCGTCGTCGCCCGCGCCGATGGCGTCGGCAAGGAGATCGGTCCGCCGATCGGGGCGCGAGTGATGGTCGATCCGGTCAGCACGTGTGGTGTGTGCCAGCGTTGCACGACGGGGCTTGCGCCGTACTGCGAAAGTCTGCGGACCATCGGCTCCACCCGCCCGGGCGGCTTTGCCGAACGGGTCGCAGTTCCCGCTGACCGGACTTCTGTCATTCCCGATTCGATGAGCTTCGTCGACGCATCCACGCTGCCCGTCGCCGGCATGACGGCGTTCCACGCCTTGCAGGCGGGTGGACACGTGGCAGGTGAAACGGTGCTGGTCAACGGCGCCGGGTCCGGAGTGTCGTGCGCCTTGCTGACGCTGCTGTTGGCCGACGGTTCCACCGTGATCACGACTGCGGGCGGCCCCGACAAGGTCGCCCTCGCTCTCGCCGCCGGCTATCACCACGCGATCGACTACCGAGCCGACGACGTTGCCGCCGCCGTCGCAGCGTTCACGCACGGGCGCGGCGTGGATCTCTGCATCGATCATGTCGGTCCGGCGCTGTTCGCGCAGTCGATCGCATCGTTGTCGATCGGCGGACGGATGGTTTTCTGTGGCACCACCACCGGCACCGAGACGACGCTTTCGCTGACCGACGTCTACCACTGGGGCCGGTCGTTGATCGGTGCCGGTGGTTACATGGCTGAAGAATTCCCCTCGATGCTCGCGGCCATGGCTTCTGCAGGTCGAGCGCCGGTGATCGACAGCGTGTGGGCGTTCGAGGAACTGCCGCAAGCGTTGCAGAAGATGGCCGACGGTGCCTTCTTCGGCAAGATCGTGATCGAGTTCTGACCGTCGTCTTCTCGATCA
>JAYTRT010000057.1:0-2385 GCA_043746045.1 Actinomycetota bacterium
GCGTGTTCTCCGAGCGCTTCCGCACTGGCGCTCGATGACTTCCCCGACAACGGGCTGCTGTTCCGCACCATCGCGTCCGACAGCCTCCAGGCCGAAGCGATGGCTGAGGTGATCGAGCAGACCGGTGAGACGTCGGCTGCGATCACCTATGTCGACGACGGCTACGGGCGACCCTTCGAAAAGGCGCTCGAACGGGCGCTCCGTCTGCGTGGAATCAAAGTCGACGCCGCTGTTGGTTTCTCGGTCGACGACTCGCAGTTCAGCACCGAAGCCGTCCGAGTCGTCAAGTCGGGTACCGGCGCGATCGCCCTGATCGGCGACCCTGATGCCGGCTCGCGTGTGCTCGCGGCACTCGCCGACGCGATGGGGGGCACACCTCGCGACATCGTGGTGAACGATGCGTTGCGGAAGCCGTTCTCGATCAGCCTCCTCGCGGCGATCGCGCCGAACACACGCGCCCGGATCGTCGGCGTCTCGCCGTACGTTCGCACCGACGACAAAGATCTCCTCGCGTCGGTCACCAGTCAGGACTCGAACGCGAGTGGGTTGTTCGCCACCCAGGCATTCGATTGCGCCAATCTGTTCATGATCGCTGCCGAACAGACCGGGTCCACGCAGGCTGACTCGATCAAGACCGCGATCCCCGGGATCAGCACGGCCGGATCATCGTGCGCGTCGTTCTCCGAATGCAAGACGTTGGTCGCCGAGCATCGCCGAATCAAATACGACGGACCCTCGGGAAGGCTCGTGCTCGGGGCCACCGGCGACGTCTCGAGTGCGCTGTTCGACGAATTCGATTTCGACCAGTCGGGCCGTGACACATCGGTCCGTCAGATCGAGATCGGCCAACGCGGCTGACGGATGTTTCGTTTTTCCACGGTTGCGCCCGTCGCGGCCGAGAAGCGGGTCAGCGCGAGAACAGCCGATCGACCGGGGTGATCATGCCGACGTAGAACTGACCGAAGTCGGCAAAGACCGCAGAGGCTCGGTCGAAGCGCATCGTGTACACGACATCCTTGAGGTCGTCGGTGTGATTGCCGAACAACGTCACGCCCCACTCGTACTCGTCGAGACCGGTCGAGGCCGTGATCAGCTGCACGATCCGACCAGCGAACTTACGGCCGCTCGTCCCGTGTTCGTGCATCAGCATCTTGCGCTCGTCGTGCGGCAGGCTGTACCAATTGGCGCCCTGTTGACGGCGCTTCGACATCGGGTAGAAACAGAATGCGTTCTTCCCGGCCGGAGGCAGCACGGGGTACAGGCGCGGCTGCAGCATCTCGGCGGGCATCCCCTTCGCGTACTCGCTGACCTCGGTGATCGACACGTAGCTGTCGGTGACCAACAGGCCGGCAGCCTGCAGGCCCGATTGCAGCCGTCGCAGCACACGCATGTCGGGATGGAGCGCCATGAACGAGACGTCGCACTTGTGGCCGAGCATCGCTGCCGCGACGACTTGCGCCCCTTCGCCCTCGGCAGCCTTGACAGCCGTCGTGACCGCTTGCTCGTCCACACCGGTCGGCGCGAGGTGACAGAAGAGGTGCAGGACCGTGAGGCCCTCGCTGGGCACGACGGGTTGCACGGAATCGTGCGCTGCGCTGGTGAGGTCGCTGGTGAGGTCGCTGCTGAGGTCGCTGCTGGTGGTATCGCTCATGAGTTCAGGCTTTCGGAGAGGGCGGAGGCGGCCGACACGGCGGGTGTCGGCAGCCGCTCGGGGGAGTAGACGTTGAGGTGGTTGTCACGGACGAAGCCGGCCAGCATCAGGTTCGCCCGACGTGCTGTCTCGACGGCCAGCGCAGTCGGTGCGCTGACGCTCAGCAACACCCCGAAACCGGCTGCCCACGCTTTCTGCACCATCTCGAAACTGGACCGTCCGCTGACGAACAGACCAAGTCCGGTGGCCGGCAGCCGACCGTCGAGCAGGAGCCGTCCAATGACCTTATCGACGGCGTTGTGCCGGCCGACGTCTTCGCGGGTGACGATGACATGTCCATCAGCGTCGAAGGCAGCCGCGCCATGCACGGCGCCCGTCGTGGTGAACAGATCCTGTCTGCGGAGAACGTTCCGACACATGTCCGGAAAGGACTCGATGTTGAAGCGAGTGACTGCCCTTGGATCGAGCGGGTCGAGTCGTTCGCACAGCGTGTCGATGCTGTCGCTGCCACACAATCCGCAACTCGTGGACGTCAGCCCGAGGCGCGGGGTGAACGTGGGCGCTCGGCCACCGGTCTCGACGGTGACGACGTTGAACTCGCTGGACACCGCAGAGCCGTCGGCGCAGTAGCGGACGCCCGAGACCGGTGCGCCGCCGAGTACACCCTCCGTCAGGCAAAAACCAACAGCAAGTTCGTAGTCGTGACCAGGGGTGCGCATCGTCGTGGTCACCTG
>JAYTRT010000058.1:0-2383 GCA_043746045.1 Actinomycetota bacterium
TGCGCCTGCACCCGCGTCTGGCTCCGTTCAAGGTGGCGGTGCTGCCACTTTCGAAGAAGGACACGCTGACCCCGCTGGCCAAGAAGATCTACGCCACGCTCGGCGACCGGTACATGTGCGACTACGACGAGACGCAGGCGATCGGACGGCGGTACCGCCGTCAGGACGAGATCGGCACGCCGCTGTGCGTCACGGTCGACTTCGACTCGCTCGATGACGACGCTGTGACGATTCGCGACCGTGATACCACGGAACAGAAACGCGTACCGATCAGCGATCTGTTGGCGGAGATCACCAGCCGGCTCGGTTTCTGACGAGGTAGAGGGCAACCGTGACGGTGGCGGCCCCGAGCGACAGGTGCCACGCCAGGCGTGACCGGCCAGTCGCAGCGGCGACGGTCACAGCGGCCACGACGCTCATGCACGAGATCGTCAAGAACAGGCCCAGACCACTCAGCGGCTGATCAGGCGCAATCGACACGGTCAGCACCGATGCGCTGAGCAGAGCCGCTCCGACCACGACCGATCCTGCCGCCCCGAACCGGTGCGGCAGGCCGTGCACCCCCGTTCGGGCGTCGTCATCGAGGTCGGGAAGGGTGTTCAGGAAGTGCGCCCCGGCGCCGAGCAATGCTGCAGCGACGATC
Source organism: Actinomycetota bacterium (assembly GCA_043746045.1). GTDB lineage: Bacteria > Actinomycetota > Acidimicrobiia > Acidimicrobiales > Ilumatobacteraceae > WLMZ01. Next base: position 644 of record JAYTRT010000058.1, read on the forward strand.
GTCCACGCCGGCGGTGCGGGATGTCCACGACGGCCCAACGAGACGAACACTGGCAGAAGTCCGAAGGCCACGATGTAGGGCAGCACGCTGAACGCGGTCCGTTTCAGCCCGAGGTTGTACGACAGGGCCGCAGCGACAGCCACGATGTGGACACAACCGGCTCGCCACCCGGACAGCATCGACAGCGGGACGCACACCGTGGCGGCGACGATCGCCGAATTGCGGACGACCTGCGCAGAGATCCGGCCGGCTGGGATCGGCTTGTCGGTTCGTCCGCACAGCAGGTCGCGCTCGCGATCGATGAAGTCGTTGCTCCAGCCGACCGTCAACTGGCCGCACAGCACGGCAGTCGCAACCGCAACGGACGTCCAGCCCCGACCGGACGAGATCGCCAGGACGGTCGTGAATGCCGTGACGGCGAGTGTCGGTGGAACGTGGCTGGCACCGATCAGCGCTCGCACCGAGTCAGACCGTGAGGTCGAATTGGTCGTCAGCAGCATTGTGCTCAGATGCCCGGAATCAGCGGGAAACGAACGACGAATCGTGCCCCACCGGTCAGCGAGGGAGCGGCCGAGACGTTGCCCCCCATGGCTTCGACGAGCTCTTTGACGATCGCCAGACCGAGGCCACTCGAGTTCTCGTCGCGGGTCGGCTGGGAGCGCGCGACGTACAGTCGTTCGAAGACGTGCGGCAGGTCGGCCTGAGGGATGCCGGGGCCGTCGTCGTCCACCGCGAGTACGGCCCATGCGCCATCCCGGGCTGTACTGATCCTGACGTTGGTCCGGGCGTATTTCAGCGAATTCTCGATCAGGTTGGCGGCCACCTGACCGAGACGGTCGTGGTCTGCGGAGACCATCAATTGAGCGCTGCCGTCGCAGATGATGACGAGGTTGCGTTCGGTCGCGTCCGGTTGGAAACCCTGACCGGCAACCGTTGCGAGGGCGCTCAGATCGATGGGCTCGAAACGCATCGAGAAACCGTTGGTGCGTAGCTTGGCCAGATCCAACAGGTCGGCAACGAGGCGTTCCAACCGTCGCGCCTCGTTGCGGATGACAATTGCAGCCCGCATCGGGTCGCCGGCGCCGTCGCTGATCGCCTCCGCATAGCCGCGAATCGACGTCAGGGGTGTCCGGAGATCATGCGACACGGAGAGCAGGAACTGCTGTTCCAACACGCGTGACCGGTCCAATTCGCTGGCCATGATGTTGACGGAGCGAGCCAATTCGGCGAGATCATCGTGGTCCTCCGGCGACGGCTCGGGAAGTCTGGTCGAGAGTTCGCCGTGTGCGATCCGGATCGTTGCTGCGCTGGCATCGCGGATCGGTCGAGAAAGGCGCCGACCGAGGACGACGGCAGCCGCGATGCCCAATGCGAGTGTGAACAGCGCAGCGAGGAAGAACGTGCCCCATGCTGCGGGAACTGCCGATGCCGGTCTGCGCGACAGCACGATCACGATCAAACGACCGTTGGGGAGCACGGTCGGAGCAGCGGCATAGACGATGCCGCCGGTGCGCCCGGAGATCACGTTTCCGGCGCGAAGTCGGGCCTCCGGAAACAGGGCGATGCTGAGCTGCGGCGGAAGTTGATCGGCGCCGCTGAGGCTCCGGTTCGTCGAGGTGAGTACGGCGAAGCCGTCGACGTTCAATGCCTTGCGGAACAGGTTGAGTGATTGGAGGGTGCGGCGGAGCAGCGTCGGGCTGTCCACCGACTCGATGTCGACGACACCCGCCACGTTCGAGG
>JAYTRT010000059.1:0-2372 GCA_043746045.1 Actinomycetota bacterium
CCTACCGGATGACCATCCGCTACGACGAAGCCGATGCCGCAGCGCCGCTGGTGTTGATCGCCAAGATGGCGGCTGGCGATGTTGCGGCTCGTCAGCGAGTCAGTGGCGGGTATCAGAAAGAAGTCGAGCGAAGTTCCGCTGGAACGTTGCCCGGCGGGCAAGCGGTTCCATGTCGGACATCCTCGACTTGGTGAGCGCGAGTTCGGCCACATCGTCGGGCATGCTCCTTGCGACGCCGAGCGCCCAGCTCGCGTGCCCGGCGGCCGTGATCGGCATCAGACCCATCGTGAACAGCGGGCTCGATCCTCGCTCCGGTTCCCTCATGAACAGCGGAAAGCAGCGATGTTCGCGCACGAAGACAGCGTCGAGCGCATAGTCGAAGCGGCCCGTGCCGCGAAGTCCCTGTACGTTCCAACCGTCGAGAAACGTGATCTGGTCACGAGGAACGAACGCAGCCTGGATGTCGAACCCCACCTCACCGTTGACGGACGGGAAGAACCCGCAGGCGACGTACTCCGAGTGCCCCGTTCCCGACCCGAAGTTCCACGATCCGGTCACGACCGCCATCTGGACTGCCCGGTGCTCGCCGGGTCTCCGGCGGTATGGGGCACGCCGAGATGCCGTGCTGGTGCTCACAGTGTCGGTTCGAGTGAGGTCGCCCACACTGGCTGTGGCAAACCGCGCAGGGTGTCGAGCAGCGAGTTCAACCGTGCGCGATCCGCTACACCGGGTGAGGCCACGTGCACAGCGTCCGCGACAACGATCGCGTAACCGGCGTTCTGTGCGCGTGACGTTGCGTCCACCACGTGCCGGTATGTCGCGGTTCGGAACGTCCGGATTCCAATCACTGACAGCGGTCGAATGGCCATCAGTGGGCAGTCCCACATGGCCGCCGCTGGGCAGAATCCGACGTCCGCCGACAGCGCAGCGTTCGTGCGGCGGCGCGGCCAGCGTTGAGCGTTTCCAAGGTGAACCATCTCTCATGAGCTCGGCGCCCGACCGCACCGAGAGTTGGACCGTGCGTCAGCCGCAGGCTGTTGACGCAGGCTGTTGACGCAGAGTACAGCCACTCCGCTCGACGGCGCCCGATGGAACCTGCCAGCCCGGGCATGTAGGTTTCGGCGATGCTGGCTCGTCCGTCGTGTCTCGCCTCACCCGACGCGTATCTGGCTGCTTCGTCCGCCCAGCTCGCGATTGCCGTGCTGTTCGCAGGGTTCAGCGAGACGGCTGATGCAGCGGGACCAAGCATCGCGATCACCGACCTGTTCCAAGCAACAGCCGGTGCGCTCGGAGCCCTCGATGGTCTGAAGCCCCAGTCGTCGAAGTGGTTCGAGGCGCTCGGCGGCACCGGACTCGCGCCCGTACGCCTCGCGATGAACGAAGGCATCCTGTTCGCCGAGCAGCGTCTTTGTCTGTGGCGTGAGGCGACGAACAGCTCGAGCCACTTCAGCATCGTGCTCTTGCGCCGAGGTCAGTCGGTGATGCTGACCGGCGATACGTCCGCGTATCTGTCCTGACAGATCATCGGCGGCCGGTACGCAGTTCGAGGACGACGTCGGCCTCGCTCATCGTGGTTTCGTCGTTCGTTCGATTGCTCGGATCTGGTTGTTGCGAGGCTCGTGTGTCAGCTCGGCGAGTCCGAGCTCCTCGAGCAACGGCGGCAGGTACATGCCGAATCGGCCGCGATATCCGTTGCGCAGCCCATACCAGCCGCCAACCGGATTCTGCGGGGACCGGCCCCACGCCTCGACGGTTCCGTCGACGGTCGGTTTCTTCTCGTCGGCGGCGCCGAGCGGTACCCAGCCATCGTGCTCCGAGAGCCACGCATACAGATCCTCCACTGCCCGTGCGTGGTATTTGAGCGTCGTCGAACCCACCTGGCAGACGAGTGCCGGTGGGTCCGACTGCGAGTCCTCGTACATCGTGTATTCCGATGTTCCAGGGGCGGCTTTCAGGCGCCACGGATCGTCTTTGGTGCCAGCAGCCATCAGCTTTCTCCTTGTGTCACGAAGGCCGCGAAGTGCGGCAGAAGGGTTTCCCAACCGACACGGTTTCGGTCCCGCCAGACTCCAGCGGTGTCGCCGAGCCGTTCCCATCCGCCGTGCTCGATCTCGACTCGGGTGCGGCGCTCGCCTTCGGCAACGAACCTGATCTCGACGTCGGTGGCATCGACGCTGCCCCGACCGAGGTGCCACGAGTAGCCGAGACGCGTCGGCGGCTCCCAAACGGTCACCGCGCCCCACTCGTGCTCGACACCATCACCAGACCGCTCGTAGATCCGCCCGCCGACGCCACGTTCCAGGACCACATCATCCGGGGCGCCGGTGACGGTGTGGTCCGGAGGCCACCAGACGCTGATCCGCTGGGTCCAC
>JAYTRT010000060.1:0-2372 GCA_043746045.1 Actinomycetota bacterium
CTTGCGGATTCTGCTTGTCGTCAACGCATTTGCGTCGTCTGTGACGGCTCGGAACACCGTCATCGTCCATCAGGTGCTGTCACGCGGCAACGATGTCGAGGTCGTCGAGACGAATCGTCGCGGCCACGCCACCCGCTTCTCGCAGGACGCAGCGCGACAAGGGGTCGACGTCGTGATCGGCTACGGCGGCGACGGCACACTCAACGAGGTCGCGACCGGGGTCGCTGGCACGGACACGGCGCTGGGCGTGCTCCCCGGCGGCAGCACGAACGTCTTCGCGCGGACCCTCGGGATGCCGAACGATCCGGTGCTCGCCGTGCATCAACTGGCCGAGGGAATCAACGCTCGACACATCGAGCCGATCGGCCTCGGGCAGGTCAACGGCCGCTACTTCTGTTTCCACACGGGGGTCGGCTACGACGCAGCCGTCGTCAAAGAGGTGGAACAGCACGGTTCACTGAAGCGATGGGCCGGACACCCGCTGTTCATCTACGCGGGCGTTCGCACATGGGCCAGCAACTACGACCGCAAGAACCCGCACTTCGAGGTGCAGTTCCCGAACGGCGACCACGTCACCGACGGCTATTTCACGATCGTGCTGAACACGAATCCGTACACCTACCTCGGCAACCGCCCGCTCGACCTCTTCCCGGCAGCGACCTTGGAGAGCGGGCTCGTCGTGATCACCTTCACCACGATGAAGGTCGGTGCGATCCTGGCAACGCTCGGCGGAGCGCTTCGCGGTGGGGGCGTGCGACCGAGCCGGAATCTCGACGTTCACGAAAACGTCAGCGCGCTGACCATCGACAACCACCAACCATTTCCGTATCAGCTCGACGGCGACTACCTCGGCGAGGTCACATCGCTCGACTTCCGCCACGTGCCCGATGCAATCCGTCTCGTTCGTCCGGACGTCGACGACGAGCCGACAAAGCCGAACAAGCCGAACAAGCCGAACAAGCCGACGCGCCGCTAGTCGGTTGCCCGGGTCGAGCCGTCCAGCACGGCACGCGCAACGTCGGGCACATTGGTGCAGATCCCGTCGATGCCCCATTCGACGAGCTCGACCATCCGAGCGGGGTCGTCGCACGTCCACGTGTTGACCAGCAGGCCAGCAGCGTGGCAGCGGTCGACGACGTCTTGGGTCAGCAGACGCACCCACGGGTGCAGAGCGACATGACCTTTGGCCACCAAGACCTCGACGACATCTGCTGGAACGATCGATGTCAACCACGCCGTACGCACATCTGGCGCGATCGCCCGGCACCGATCCATCGTCTCGATCCGGAACGAGGACATCAGCCACCGCTGCGGCTCGCCCCGCCTGGCGAGCAGCGCCATCGCCTGCTCGGCGACCCACTCGGTGGTGTCGAAGTCGGGTTCGGTCTCGTCGTTCTTGATCTCCAGGTTGACCCACATCCCGGCGCAGGCGTCGAGTGCCCGACTCAACGTCGGCACGTGGTCGGGGAGATCTGCCGCCAACGTCTCGAGGATGATCCGACCGTCTCCGAGGCGCGGATCGTGATGCACCACCAATGCATCGTCAGCGGTCCGCCTGACATCGAGTTCTGCTCCATCGGCACCCATGGTCGCAGCCCGTTCGAATGCAGCAACGGTGTTCTCACGTTCGGCCCGGGAGGCGCCTCGGTGAGCCAGAACTTGGACCGACATCAGATTTCCACCTATCTCTGCTGGCGATGGGTCACATCGTTTGTTTGCCGAATGGACACATTCCTGAAACTCAGCCCTTGTCAAGTCAGCGCAGTCAACGTACCGTACGGACGTCGGCGGAAACATCCCTGAAACACCCAGCAACAACCCGAGACTTCCAGAAAATCGGTCTTGAATCAGTTTCGTCTGGGCAAGGCAGTCCCCGATCACCCCCCGCATCCGTTCACTCCCCGAGGAGATCTCGTCGTGTCGATTCTCGCGTCAAGCCTCACGCTTGCCCACGCTGATTATTCCTGGCGGAACGATTCGATCTGTCGGGACACAGATCCCGATCTGTTCTTCCCGATCGGCACGACGGGCCACGCGCTGACGCAGATCGCCCGCGCCAAAGAGGTCTGCGGGGAATGTCCGGTCAGCGCTGCGTGTCTCGAGTTCGCGCTCGAGACCAATCAGGACTCGGGCATCTGGGGAGGCACCTCCGAGGAGGAGCGTCGCGTCATGCGACGCGCGATGGTCGCTCGGACCAAGGCCGACCGCGCCAGCTGATTCCCCGGTTCGACGCACCCCCGGTTCGAGCCAGCCCGAGTCGAGTCAGCCCTCTTCGAGCGGCACACGCAGATCGATCACGGTTCCGACGCTCTGCATCTGCTCGGGCATGTCGGCGGCCACGAAATCCTCCGGCTGGCCCGGGCGCATCGACA
>JAYTRT010000061.1:0-2370 GCA_043746045.1 Actinomycetota bacterium
CGAGTGAGTTGCCGCAGGCATCGTGTTCGTCGAGGGACCAGCCGGACGCAACAACCCGGCCGACGCCGATCCAGTTCCGAGCCGGATTCGAAACCTTGCGCGCCGGGATGACCAGAGCGGTGTCGGTCGGCGTGTCGGCGTCCCAACTGTTCGACGCCGTGTTCACCGGCACGTCCCGGAGCAGTTTCTACTTCGACGATCAATTCGGGTCGTCGCTCATCCTGGCAACGCGCAGCGCCGACCCGTTCCGTGCCGAAGCAATGCAGTTCCTGCTGTCCCCGTCGAGACAGATCCCGAACATCGGCACACGTACCTATGAGGACGGCCAGATCGTTGTCACCCGAGGTGAGGTGGCGGATGAACACGATCCGCGGGTCACGAACGTACTCGATTGGCGAGTCGGTGGCGACGAGCTCACGCTGACCAGCAACCTTCCGTTCGATCAGATCATGGGTCTGGTCTCGTCGACACGGCTCGCCACCGCCGACGAATGGCAGGCGATGGCCAACCCCGAGTACTTCCCTGTCACTGTGCCGTCCGACGGCTCGCCGACGACGACGATGCCGCCACACCCCACCGTCCACAATGTCGGTTCGTCGACGACGAGCAGTGGTGTCATCTGGCAACTGCTGGTCAGCTCTGAACCGGACATGCTGCGCTTGGTCAGCCGGCAGAACTCGATCGGCGAGATCCCGTTTGCGCTCGATGCCTCACATCCGGTGTTCGACTTTGCTGACCTGACCGAGACCGTCCTGGTGATCGCTCTGCCGGACGCAGAAGGTGGAACGGCAGCGATCGTTCACGTCGGCGGAGTCGACCTGCCCCCGGTTCCGCTGGTCACCGCCGGCACGAACGCAGTGTTCGGGGTGGTTGCATTCGACCAGCTCCCGCCGTACACCGTGACGCTCGTGAACGCGGCTGGAACGGCACTCAGGACGTTGGCCGCCCACGCCTGAGCGTTCAACCCGAGCCGAGCAGGTCCCATCGATTGCCGGCGATGTCCACGAAGACGGCCACCCGTCCGTACGGCTCGTCACGTGGCTGGCTGACGAACTCCACTCCAGCGGCGCTCATCCGTTCGTACAACTCGTCGAACGCACGGAAGTCGGGGACGCGCAGGAAGAATCCGACCCGCCCAGCGGCCTGGTTGCCGACCGCCTGTGCTTGCCTGTCGCCGTCGGCTTTGGCCAGGACGATGCCCGTTTCGGCACCGGGCGGGCGCACCACCACCCACCGCTTCGGGCGTCCGTCGTTCGTCAGTGAGGACGAGTTCTCGACCAACTCGAAGCCGAGGACTCCGACGAAGAAATCGATCGCCGGCCCGTAGTCGTCGACGATGATCGCGACCGACTCGAGCTGCATCGGTCCAACTGTGTCACACCCTTGGTGGATGGTTGGGTCATGGAGACTTCGGTGCGGGTAACGAGGTTCAGGGACTTCGATTTGTTGCGTGGGTCTGAGCGTGATGAGGCGGTGATGGTCGCGGTTGGTGGGATGCGGGAGGCGTTGGCGAATCTGGCTCGGTTGGTAGGAGTGGTGGAGGCGAATCAGTCGTTCCGTGATGATGGTCATGGTTCGGTGCGGGCCTGGTTTCAGGCGGTGTCGAACAGTTCGCGTAGTGACGCGGCGGCGTTGGTGTCGACGGCGCGGGTGTTGGATGGTTTGCCGGAGTGGGCGGGGCGGTTGTCTGACGGCGAGATCGGTGAGAGCCAGTTGCGAGAGGTTCGTGGTGTGTTCGCGAACAAGCGTTGTCGTGCCGTGTTGGAGGGGCAGGGCCAGTACGCGTTGTCGTACTTCGCCCGGACGCTGCCGTTCGACGATTTCAAGCGGGTGTGTGAGCGGTTCCGGGTGTTGACGGATCCGGATGGTCATCATCGTGATCATGTCGATGCGCACGAGGCGAGGGGCGTGTCGACGGGGTTCGTGGGGACCGAGTTCCTGTTGCGTGCTCGTGGTGGTGTCGTGGCCGGCGCAGCGATGATGGCGGTGTTGGATGCGTTCGTGCAGGTCGAGTTCGCTGCGGATGTGGCCGAGCTGCGTGAGCGGTGTGGTGAGAACGCCCCGATGGTGTTGTTGCGGCGTACGCATCAGCAACGCCGTGCGGATGCGTTGTCGCACATATTCGTGGTCGCAGCATCGGCGACGGCTGTCGCGGTGCCGGGTGAGTCGTTGGTCAACTATCTGATCGACTCGGCCACGTTCGCGGACACGGTCGCAACGATGACCAACACCGACGCGCAACACGGATCCGGCCCAGATCACCGCGAGTCTGCCGGCGGTTCGGGTGCTGGTGCTGCGGGTACTGGTGGGATGACGGTCGAGCAGTGGATCGAGCGGTTGGGGAACTGTCGGTCGCAGACCACGACCGGG
>JAYTRT010000062.1:0-7487 GCA_043746045.1 Actinomycetota bacterium
ATCGGTCTCGGGGATGGTCTGGTCTGGTGACAGTCGGAGCAAACGTGAACCCGGACGACTTCGCTGCGGCACCCTCGGTGTTCGTTGAGCGGTTCGTAGCCCAGGCCGAGGTGTTGGACCACGCCGAGGTGATGCTCTGCCATGGTGGGCTCGGCAGCGTGCTCGGAGCGATCGAGACTGCCGCACCGATGGTGATCGTCCGGCTCGGGGCAGACCAACTCGTCAATGCTGAGATCGCCCAACAGCTCGGCATCGCCACGGTCGTCGATCCGGCAGCGGCCGGACCCGAGGAACTCCGCGATGCAGTCTCGGGCGTTCTGGCTTCGGCCGCACACCGCGCCGCGTGCGCAGCACTACGCGACGAAGCCATGTCAATGGCTGGGATCGACGACATCGTCGGATCACTCGTCGCAACTACCCGACGCTGACGCGAACAACCTCCCCTGCCGTGTGCGCCGCGCTGCACCGCCGGACCCTTTCGGGGTGAGGCGAACGTAGAGCACTGCATCGCCCCGTGTCGCCTACCGCTGGGAGGATGCCGCTCGAGCGTCGCCAAAGGCAGCCGTTGGGCGAACCGATCGAGCCTGCTACACCTGTCAGCAATCCACCACCGGCAGGTGAGCGGTCGCCACACTGATGATGTGACGGATCTCGACGACGACGCACCCAGAACCTCTCGACGTCTCCCCGAAAGCACCCGGGTCGAAGCGTTCAGCGATGGCGTGTTAGCGATTGCCGTCACCCTGCTCGTGCTCGACCTGCACAGCCCGAGCGGCGAGCGAGGACAGTTCCTCCACGAACTCCTGAAGCAATGGCCGGCCTACGTCGCGTACCTCGCCGCATTCCTGAACATCTCTGCGATCTGGATCAGCCACCACGACCTGTTCACCCGCATCCACCGAGTTGATGCCCGGCTCATCTGCGCGAACCTGGTGCTGCTGATGGTCAGCTCCTTGTTTCCCTGGCCCGCGTCAGTCATCGCCGAGGCAATCCGCGGCGGCAACCACCGCGACCAGGTCGCGGCAACCGTGCTCTTCGCCATCGTCGGTTTCCTCGTGCCGATGGCATGGCTCCTGCTTTACCGCTGCGTTCAGCGCAGCCCCCACCTATTCGGCGCAGGCGAAGATCTGGCGTTCACTCGCGTCGCATCCAAGCAGGCGCTCGTCAGCGTGATCGTGTACCCGATCGCGGGCGGGATGGCCTTCGTCGCGCCCCTGGCGTCGCTCGTTGCGTTCGTCGCCCTCCCGTTGTTCTTCATCGGCACGGTCTTCGCTTCGCAACCCCCGACACCCACGCCAGCCACACCGTCGACGTAATCGACGTTGCCGTCACGGGGACTCGCGACATCGTCACTGTCACGATGGGCCATCAGCGAGCACACCGGCGGACAGTCAGACGTTGACCTGGTTGGGTGTCGGGACCCAGGGCTCCGGCTCTTGGCCGATCGACGGTGGTGCGTACGCTTCGCGGCCATGAGACGGGGCTCGTTGACTGTTGTCGCACTGCTGGTTACCGTGATGTGCACGGCGTGCTCGTCGAGCTCCCGCTCGTCCTCTGCATCGAGCAGCGCACCGGCCGGGTCGGCGGCTGACGCGACCACCGGCGCGGCGACCATCACTCCCGCGTCGAACCCATCGACGACCGGTCAGCCGACGACCACTCCAGCGTCGCACCCGTCGACGACCGGTCAGACCGCGACCAGCGCGACCACAAGTCCGGCGACGAACCCAGCGACCACGAAACCGGCGTCCGCGAAACCGGTGACCACGAACCCGGCGACGAGCCTCGCACCCAAGCCTGCGTTCCGTGCGGATGCTGTCGGTGCGGTCACCGTCAGCGGCCCGATCACGTCAGGCAAGGCAGCGATCGTGCTCGGCGCTGGCGGGTTCGACCTGTCCACGGTCGGCTACACCGAGGACGAGTATTTCCTCAGCGGTTCGGCCTCGGCGTACACATCCGCGGCGCCGCTCACGTCGAACGGTCAGTGGACTGTCACCCCGACCACGCCAGCGGCGTACACGACTCGCATCGTGGTCCGTCGTCCCACGGATCCGGCGAAGTTCAACGGCAACGTCGCCGTCGAGTGGCTCAACGTCAGCGCCGGGTTCGACAACTCGCCCGACTGGAGCTACGCCCACGACGAGCTGATCCGTTCCGGCTGGGTGTGGGTCGGTGTGTCGGCGCAGGCGGTCGGCGTTGTCGGCGGAGGCAACTCGCTCGGCGCGGCACTGGCACTGAAGGCTGCGGACCCAGTTCGCTACGGACCGCTCGTGCATCCCGGCGACAGCTACTCCTACGACATCTTCAGCCAGGCGGGCGCGGCGATCCGCACGCAGTGGCAACCACTCCTCGGTGGCCTGCAACCGCAGCACGTGCTCGCTCTCGGCGAGTCGCAGTCGGCGTTCCGGTTGAGCACCTACGTCGACGCCGTTGCGCCGATCGCCAACGTCTTCGACGGCTACCTCGTCCACAGCCGCGGGGCTGTGGGCGCTGCCCTCTCCCAGGCTCCGCTGGCCGACGTCCCCGCGCCGGATCCGACGCTGGAGCGCACCGACCTGGGTGTGCCGGTGCTGAACGTGTTGACCGAGACCGATCTGCTCGGCAAGGGACTCGGCTACGCCCGCGCCCGCCAGTCCGACACCGCGTCGATCCGCACCTGGGAGATCCCCGGCACGGCACACGCCGACCTCTACAACCTTGGGATCGGTGACACCGACAACGGATCAGGCGGCGGCGACACAGCACTGTTCGCGGCGATGTCGACCCCGGTCAGCTCCATCTACGGCGGGGTCATCACCTGCGACTCGCCGATCAACGCCGGCCCCCACACCTACGTGCTGCGCAGCGCCCTCGCCGCGCTGGCCCGATGGGTCGACACCGGCACCGCCCCGCCGAAGATGCCGCGCATCGACATCGACGCGGCGACCGGCGAGTACGCCGTCGACGCCAACGGCAACGTCACCGGAGGGATCCGCACCCCACAGCTCGACGTGCCGATCGCCAAGCTCAACGGGCTCGGCCAGACGGGCACCAGCTTCTGCGGGCTGTTCGGCACCACGACCCCGTTCGACGCTGCGACGTTAGCCCGGCTCTATCCCAGCCACGACGCGTTCGTCACGGCGTGGAACAGCGCCGTCGATGCCGCCGTGACGTCGGGGGCGATCCTCGCCGTCGACGGGGCCCAACTGAAAACGGTCGCAGCGGCGTCGACGATCGGCAACCCCGCCTGACGACTGTTCAGCGGGCGAGCGCGCACATCGACCGATCACAGCACGCTTCCCCTATCGCCGGTTCGGGGTCGACGAGCGTGCGGGGACGACTGTTGTGCTTGATTCCGGTTGGCGCGGCTTGGGCTGTCGAGCCTTCGAGCAAGTAACCCGGAGGGAGGAGCGACAGCGTCAGCTGTATCGGTGGGCGCGTGTGCCGGGTGGATTGCTGACGCCTGGCAGGGCGTCGGGGTTTTCGATGCAGACCTCGCCCTCGAGACCGTCCGGGTCGCGGAAGAAGATGCTGAGCATCGATCCGAAGTCGGTGACGAAGTCGTCGGCGGCACCGTGTGCGATCAGGCGGTGGCGGATCTCGTCGAAGGCGTCGAGTGTGGCGGCTTGGAGCGCGAAGTGGTCGAGTCGTCCTCTGCCGAACATGGGGATCTGCTGGTCTGCTTGGGTGTTGCCGGTGATCTGGAAGACGTTGAGTTCACAGAAGTCTCCGAGCTTGATGATGGTCAGCCGGGGGCCTGTGCCGTCGGGGAACTCGGCGCCGTCGCTGACGGTCTCGGCGTCGAAGACGTCTCGATAGAACTGTTGGAGTCGGTCGGAGTCGTTGGTGAGGGTGGCGACGTGGTGGATGCCTCTGGTGAGCATGGTGCGGTTCCGTTCTTGTTTCGGGAGTTGTCAGTGGGGTCGGTGCTCAGCTGCGCACGGGCGTGTACGGGGGGCTCATGGGAACCGACACGACGAACAGATCGGTGCCAGTGGGGGCGGTGACGGTGTGTCGGTCGCTGCCGCGCACGATGATCGCGTCGTCAGTGTCGAGCTCGTGTCCGTCGACTGCAGCCGGTCCAGCGATGACGTAGATGATGCTGTAGCGGTCCGTGCCGAGCTCGAGCTGGTGGGTGATTGGCGTGTTGGCGCGAAGTCGGTTGATGAGGAGGCCGTCGACAGACGACTGGATTGGGCCCGCGTCACCGACGTAGCTCGTGATGTCGAGACCGCCGTCAGTTGTCGTTGTGAGGGTCGCGGCACGATGGTCGGAGTAGTCGGGGGTCCGCTGCAGGGCCTGGTGGTAGCCGGGGTCGAACCAGATCTGGAACGCTGTCGTTCCTTTCGCGACTCGTTCATTGTGTGAAATGCCGCTACCCGACCGGATGATCTGCACGTCGCCGTCGCGAAGCGGGACCCATGAGCCGCCGGCAGTATCGAAGTGGCTGTTCTCGCCGGTGAGGACGAAGGTGACGATCTCGAAACCCTCGTGGCGGTGGAGCCCAAACTCGAAGTCGTCCGTGAAGTTGCTGTGGGACCAATAGAACAAGGCCGCAGAGGGGCGCCCATCGGCGCCAGCGCCGCCGATGACCGGCTTGTTGGCGCGCAGGATCCCACCGAACGCGTTCGCTTGGTGCTGGTCGATCCGTCGCAGGACGGTGTGTGTCGGCTCAGGTGTGTTCATCGTTGTTCCCTGTCGTGGGTCGTCACACGCGTGTCCTCAACATCGCGAGGGAGTACTGAGCAAGGTGGGTGCGGCGCGGTGGACGTGTGGCACCAAGGCGGCGCTCAGACAGCAGTTGGTTCGCGCCCGACCGACGCCCGACGACTAGCTGTGCGACCGCCGGGCGAGTGACGCTCTGCCTTCCGACGCGATCCTGCCGAGTGCAATCGCGATGATGTGCGCTTCCTCGCCGCTGAGGTGTGCGGAGAAGTGCGCTGCGATCGATCTCGAGTGGGACGCTTCCATTGCCTGAAAGGCCACCGTGCCGTGTTCGGTGATCATCGCGAGGATGCCTCGGCCGTCGGAGTCGTCGCTGCGGCGCACGAGGAGGCCGGCTTGTTCGAGTTGGGCCACGCGTCTGGTCAGCCAGCTCCGGCTGAGCAGGACCTGATCGGCCAGTTCGCTCATCCTGATCGCGTGGTCGGGTGCCCGCCAGATCTTCACCAGGACGTCGTACCAGACGAGCGGGACGCCACAGTCGCGCTGCAGGTCCTGGTCGAGAAGCTCGACGAGGTAGGTGTGTGCCTCGAGCGAGCGGAGCCACGCGAGACGCTTTGCGAGTGGGGCCATTGATCCTCAGAGTACGGCGGACGGGAAGGCGAATCGGCATCATCCCGATGTCTCTCGTTCGTGGGTTGCGGGCTCGGCGGGTGCTTTGCGGACGATCTCGACGAGGAGCACCCACGCCGAGTACACGGCGACCGCAAACGTGCTCAGGACGCCGCCGGCGATGACGACGGCGCCGTCGCGGAAGCCGAGGAGCACGGCGATCGATCCGACGACGGCCAGCATCGCAATGGCTTGCACCGTCGCCAGACGGACCGCGAACCACCAGCGGGGATCCGCCGCGCGGTCGGGCCCGTGTCGCAGCTGAGTTCGCAAGACGATGATGCCCGTCGCCGCGGCCAGGACAAGTATTTCGATGGCCGTCGCGCGGGCGCTTTGCGGGATGAGCAATGTAGCGCAGATGAGGAGTGCGAGGACGAGTCCGATCAGGGTCTCGGCGGCGCGGGCGAGCAGACGTGGTTGAGCTGCGAGCCGGTCGAGATTGATCGAGACGGCGACGAACAATAGGCCGGTCAGGGTTGCTCCCGCCCCGACTGCGGCACTGGCGAACGACGACCACCTCGTCGTGTCGAGAGTCGAAACCATGGCGGGATTCATTGCTATCGAAGTCGTTGGACTGCGCGAGCCGCGGAGGCGGGCAAGGCGGCCCAGGCGGCGAGGATCACGACCGCAACACCGGGTTCGGTGCCCACCGAAGTAGATGGAGTCGCAGACACCGGTGAACGCGACACGGTCATGGGGATCTCCTCGTTGGGCCACTGGCGAAGGGACTTCAAAGTAGTGTCGTATCGACATCACCCTGAGGGGATTACGATACGTCAAATGATGTCGAATAGCAACGACCTCAGCGCGCCGCGAGACGGCGACGATCACGAACGCGACGTAGACGCACCCACCACCAGCGGCAACGGCCCGCTCGCTCAAACAGCACACGCTCCCAGCGACGAGCGCGCCGCGCCGGTACCTCCGACAACTCACAATGCCTCACCTAGACCTCGCGCTAGGTCGCGCCACGTGAGCATGGCGCCAACGACCTGGACCGGCACGACGATCGCCACGAGTAACCGTTTCTGTTTCGTCGTCATGGATTCGCACCGATCCTCACGTCAAACTGCTCCTTGCACCACATCCTCCATTAGGGCATTCGGGGCGGGTCCATCGCATGCGTTCTCTCGGTTCTTGGGGCCAGCTCGTTGTGCGAAGCTGTCCCGACGACCGGATGTGCAGGAGGTACGGATATGCGTCAGTTCAGGTTGGTTCACATCGGGGTAGCGGCCGCTCTTGGAGCAGCAGTGGTCACAGCGATCGGTCTCGTTCAACAGGCGGGTGCGGCGAGTGGTGCGGCATCGGCATTCGTGTCGATCGTGCCCTGCCGATTGGTCGATACTCGCGCCGATCATTCTGAGGGGTCCCGCCACAATCCGCTCGGACCGGCGGACACAGGGACATTCATGGTGTGGGGCGCCAACGGAACCTGCGTGATCCCGACCACGGCGACGGGGATAGCGTCGAACGTGACCGCAGTGGGTGCGACTGCTCCCAGCTATCTGTCGTTGTTCCCGGCAGACGTCCCGCCACCACCGACGTCGAACCTGAACCCCGCTCCTGGGCAGCCTCCGACACCGAACCAGGTGACGGTCGGGTTGTCCGCGGACGGTGCGATCAAGATTTACAACAACAGTGGCAATGTCGATGTGATTGTTGACATTGTCGGCTACTACGTCGCTTCCTCCGCCGGACCCGCAGGGGCTACCGTTCCGACCGGGCCTGCTGGAACGACCGGTCCGACCGGTCCGACCGGGCCGACCGGGCCGACCGGGGCTACCGGTCCGACCGGGCCCGCTGGAACGAGCGGCATTCCGCTGGTCGAACAATTCACGCCCACACAGCTCATCCAGGGCGCCACTCTCACCTGTACTTCCGCCTCGAATTTGACGTGCAACGGCCTGAAGCTGAACGGCATCGATGTCCCTGGCTCTGGCGACACTGCGAACATGCTTTGTAACATGATCGACGGACATGGGGCCAGCAACATGACTATCGGTTCCCTCGTTGTGTCACCAAAATTCCTTTGGAACGGCACAAAATGGGCTCTGCTAACTAGCTCTTTCTCAACTCAGGGCTCACGCCATGTCTGATTGAGCGTTGATGGTGTAGTTCCATTCGCCGTGGAAGTCGTGTGGATCGAGTGGGACGGCGGCGAGTTCGGCGTCGGT
>JAYTRT010000063.1:0-7464 GCA_043746045.1 Actinomycetota bacterium
TACGGCAGACCCGACGAGGCGGTCGCGATGGTCGGCCTCGACGTGGTCAACGATCCGACGCTCGTGACGACAGCGATCGCCGCGGCGTTGGGGGTGCGCTCGACCGGCACCACGTCCGCTGACGACCACGTCATTGCTCACCTCGCCGCGGGTCCGTGCTTGCTCGTGTTGGACAATTGCGAACACGTCGCTGTGGTCGTGCGCCAGTTCGTCGGAACAGCGCTCGCGGCGGCGCCACAGCTGCGTATCCTCGTGACCAGCCGGGTCGTGCTCGATGAAACCGGGGAGCAGGTCTGGCCTGTGCCAGCGCTCGAGATGGCCGTCGCCGGAAGCAATGCCGACGAGGTGGCCCGGTCCGACGCGGGACGCCTGTTCGTCGAGCGGGCCAGACGCGCTCAGCCGGGGTTCGTCCTCGACGACGCGGCAGCGACGAGCATCGTCCGGATCTGCGAGCTCCTCGACGGGCTCCCCCTTGCGCTCGAGCTGGCCGCTGCGTGGCTGTCGACGTTGTCCATCGCCGACGTCGCCGCACGGCTCGGCGGGAGCATCGCGCTGTTGAACTCCGATGTTGGCGGCGGGCGACGACATCGCACGTTGCGATCCGTGGCGGAGTGGAGCGATGCCTTGCTCGAACCACCTGACCGGGCGGTTCTGGCCGCCCTCTCCGTCTTCGCCGGGCTTTTCACGGTTGCCGATGCAGAACGCGTCGCCGGTTCATCCGGTTCATCCGGTTCATCCGGTTCATCCGGTTCATCCGGTTCCGGCGACATCGTTCATGCACTCCGTCGCCTGGTCACGTCGTCGTGGGTCGTGGCCGTGCCCGGCAATGACAGCGTCTACGGAATGTTGAACACGCTGCGCAGCTATGCGCGCGAACTCCTGCAGCGCAGCGGCGACGAAGCGGACGTGCGTGATCGACACGCGCAGGCTTTCGCCGATATCGCGGAGGCATCCGAGATGGGTCTCTCGGGCGACGATCAGGCCGAATGGCAACGCCGGATGGACCGGGCCAACAGCGACTTCGTTGTTGCATTGGAATGGTCCAGAGCACATCGGGATGACGACACCAGCTTGCGTCTCGTTGGATCACTGTGGAGATGGTGGTACACGTCGGGACGCATCACCGAAGGTCGGGCGTGGGCCACCACCGCCCTCGCCGGATCGCGTTCGGCGTCGCCGGCGCGGCGGGCGAAGGCGTTGTACACCAGCGCGATCCTCGCCGCGGAGAACGGCGACTACGGTACGGCATGGGCTCATGCCCAATCAGCGCGTCGATCGTTCGAAGCGGTGGGCGATCACGTCGGTATGTCTCGATCCAGCACGATCCTGGGCAACGTCGCCAAATTCCGAGGCGACGCAGCAGCGGCTGTGAACCACCTCAACGACGCCGTTGCCGGTCAGCGGATGGTCGGCGACGACAAAGCAACCGCGGTTGCGTTGCAGAACCTCGCCGCCTTCGTGATCGACCAAGGCAACCTCGGCCACGGCAGAGTCCTGATGGAGGACAGCCTCGCTCTCAAACGGCGTGCCGGGGACCGACGGTCGCTCGGGTACGGACTGATCAACCTCAGCGACCTGCTCGTCCGAGAGGGAAGTCCCGACGAAGCCCGCACCGCCCTGAACGAGGCGGGTGAAATCGCGCAGACGCTCAGCGACGATCGACTGGGGTCGTTCGTCGAACACAACCTCGGTGACGTCGCGGTCGCCACCGGCGAAGACGACAGAGCAATGCGGCACTACGACATTGCACTCGCAGGTTTTCGGCGCGTCGGTGACCGCCGCGACGTAGCACTCACACTGTGCAGCCTCGGTCGTGCATTGACACGCGCCGGCAGACGGGACGAGGGGGTGCAGTTGCTCCGCGAGAGTGAAACGTTGGCCGCCGAGATCGGCGACGAGGTGCGCCTGTCCGAAGCAAGATCTGCATTGACGGTCGCCGAGGTGCCGTCGGCTGCCGGCACCCTCCCCGGAGGTCTGACGCTCCGCCAAGCCGAGATTCTGACCCTGCTCACCACCGGCGTTTCCAACCGGGACATCGCCCAGCGACTGGCCCTCTCAGCCGGAACCGTCGAACGACACCTCGCCAACATCTATCAGAAATTGGGGGTCAACAACCGGGTCGGCGCCACACGCTATGCGCTCGCTCATGGCCTCGGCGCAGCCGATGTTCCGGACGAACGACCACACTGACATCGGCCATGTCACGTCCTCGCGGGCCCACGTCAGTTCCTTGCGAGAATGGTCACCGGTCGATCAGGTGTCTGCCGAAAGCGGCGAGCGTGTCCGGCCGGGCAAAGTCCGTGAACCATGCATAGATCCGTTCGACCCCCCGCGCTGCATACGAGTCGAACACGGCCGCGAGTTGTTCGGCATTGCCGATCGCGCGACCTGCAACCGGCATGAAACCGAAGCGACGATCCGCTGCCGCGATCACCTCTTCTCGCTCCGCCTCGGACTGAATCAGGGTGACCATCAGTTGGATCGAGACCCGAGCGGAGCCAGCAGTTGCGCGCAGGTCTTCGAGTTGGTCGATCTCGTGGATCGGCAGGTTCCACCAATCAGCGTGCTCGGCCACGAGTTGCATGGTTCGCGGCCCCGCACCACCGATCACGATCGGCAGGCGCGCGAGCGGCATCGGCAACTGCCGGCCACCGACCACGCGATGGTATTGGCCCTCGAAATCGACGGTCTCGCCACTCCACAGGGCGCGCAACAGATCGAGGGTCTCGCTCATCCGGTCGACGCGGGAGCGGGGCGTGGTCGACGCGACACCGAAGGTCTCCAATTCCCGAGGTACCGAACCCCAACCGAGACCGAGCTCGAAACGACCACCCGAAGCGTGATCCAGCGTCACCGCCTGGCGAGCCAACACGGCTGGGTGCCGCATCGCATCGCACAGCACGAGGTGCCCGACGTGCAACGTCGCGGTGGCCGCAGCGAGCCACGTCGCGGTCGTCATCGCTTCGTACATGGGCTGGTCGACAGCGGCCGGCGGCACGAGGTGATCCATCAGAGCAATTCCCCCGAACCCGGCCGACTCAGCCGCTCGAGCACGCTCGACCAACTGTGGAATCGAGAGCCGCATCTGTGGGAGAAAGAGGTGGAACTGCATCGCCCTCAGTGTCACACACCTACCCGGTTGGCTCAGCCGAGAACCGAGCGAAGTGCGTCGAGTCGAGCGGGGACGATTCGATACCAGACCCACAGCCCGCGCTTGTCGCGATCGACGAGCCCGACGTCGACGAGGATTTTCATGTGATGGCTGACAGTCGGCTGCGAGCGCCCGGACATCTCCACCAGGTCACAGGCACAGACCTCGTCACCGCCTGCAGCGGCGATCTGGCTGAGCATTCGGAGTCGGATCGGATCGGCAAGAGCTGCAAAGGAACTGGCCAGCAACGTCGCCTGATCCTGGTCGAGAACATCGGATCGAACGGGAGAGCAGCACGCAATCGGATCACGGACCACCGTCTTGCGAGTTGCCATACCCGAACTGTATCGACAATCATCGAACAAGTCCATTGACATCTGTCGATGTATTGACTACCGTACCATATATTGATGAACGTCGATCCAATGGCGTTCGAAGGATGAGGAGACCACCATGTCACGTGTCCAACTGGCTCTCAACGTGGCCGACCTGGATGCCGCAATCGAGTTCTACACGCAGCTTTTCGGCACGGAACCGGCCAAGGTTCGCGAGGGTTACGCCAACTTCGCGATCGCCGACCCCCCGCTCAAATTGGTCCTGTTCACGGGCATGGGTGAACCGGGTTCGCTCAACCACATCGGTGTCGAGGTCGGGTCGACCGACGAGGTCGCTGCGGTGATCGCGCGCACCCGTGCCAACGGCATCGAACAGGAGATCCAGGACAACACCGTGTGCTGCTTCGCCGTCCAGAACAAGACCTGGGTCAAGGGTCCGGACAATGACTGGGAGTTCTACACCGTGCTCGACGATGCTCCGACGATGTCGTACGGGGTCGATGCAACACGTACCGGATCGTCGGCGTGTTGCTGAGCGCCAAACGCACAACGTGACCGACCTCTCCGCGCAGCCGGAGACCGGCACCGGTTCGTTGCACATCGCCCTGGCCCGCCGGCTGGTCGCTGAAGGGATCGGAACGGCCTTGCTCGTCATCGCAGTTGTCGGCTCTGGAATCATGGCGAGCCGCCTGTCGACCGACATCGGTCTCCAGTTGCTCGAAAATGCGGCGGCGACAGCGGGCGCACTGATCGGGCTGATCCTCGCCTTCGGCGCCGTGTCCGGCGCACATTTCAACCCCGTCGTGACGCTCGTCGACCGACTGTTCGGAACGATCTCCACGGTGGACGCGGTTCTGTACACGGTCGCCCAGACCGTTGGCGGATGTCTCGGGGCCGTCGTCGCCAACGTGATGTTCGAGCTCGATCCGGTCAACATCTCCACACACGCTCGTGCGTCGGGTGCGCTGTGGCTGTCCGAGGTGGTCGCCACGATCGGACTCCTCCTCGTGATCCACGGGTGCGTCCGCACGGGACGCGCCGACGCAGTGCCGTTCGCCGTCGGCCTGTGGATCGGCGGCGCCTACTGGTTCACATCATCGACCAGCTTCGCCAACCCGGCTGTCACCGTCGCACGAATGCTGTCGAACAGCTTTGCCGGCATCAGACCGTCGTCGACGCCGATGTTCATCCTGATGCAAGTGATCGGCGGACTCCTCGCCTACGGCCTGATCCGTTTCGTCTATCCGGTCGTCACTCCTCCTTCCCCACCCACTCGCCCGCCTACTCCCCCACCCACTCTCCCGCCCGCTCTCCCGCCCGGTCTCCCGCCCGGTCTCCCGCCCGCTGATCAGACTTCGCGCGTGGCAGCCCGACGGCATGAAATCGCCTTCTTCATCCGATGTGGAGACCGGGCTGGCTGACCACAACGAGGGTCATGTCAGATCGGCACGACCTGGACCGGAAATCCGTTCACTGCCGCGTTGCCCGACGGAACATCGACGAAGTCACCGGGGGCGAGCAGGTTGCTGTTCACCCCGGCGTGTTCGCTGGCGACCGAGAGCCGGATGCCGGTCCTGTCGTGACCCCAACCGTGGGGCAGGCTGACGACACCTCGGCGGATCTCATCGCTGATCTCCACCGCTGCATCCACCGACCCGGCCTCGGAGGTGACGCTGACCATCGCCCCGTTTGCGACCCCGAGATCGCTGGCATCGTCGGGATGCACGATGAGGGTGCACCGTGGGCGACCCTTGACGAGGACGTCGACGTTGTGCATCCACGAGTTGTTCGATCTGACGTGGCGGCGTCCGATCAACACCAGGCTCGCGCTGCGCCGATCGAGGCGAGCACGCAGACGGGGGAGGTCACCGAGGATGTTGTCGTGGGCGAGTTCGACGTCGCCCGATGCCGTGCGCAGGATCTCGTCGATGCATGGCACCATCGGGCCGAAGTCGACGCCGTGCGGGTGGTCGTGCATCAGCGACTCGAGTGTCAGCCCACCGGGACGAGCGCCGTACCCGTCGCCCCACGGAGACATCCGCACCGTGAGATCAGCGATGCGGTCCGGCCCGCGAAAAGTTGTCATGCCGGCCACTTCGTCGGCAACCACGCCGTGTCTCGATGCCCGCTCTGCGAACAACACGTCATCGAACGCCTCGACATCGACGTCGGCCGCAGGGATCCCGGCGAGGATCGCGCCGAGACGGATCAGGATCTCCCATTCGTGAGGACGGTCGTCACGAGGGAAGATTGCCGGTGACCATCTCGCCCCGCTGCGAACCGCGAACGCCCACAGGGCTTCGTCGCAATGCGGCTGTTCCAGCGCCGAGAGACCGGGGAGAATCACGTGGGCGTGACGCGAGGTCTCGTTGATCCAGTTGTCGACGCTGATCATCGCGTCGAGCATCGGCAGCGCCGCTTCGAGCCGACCAGCGTCCGGGGCCGAGAGCGCCGGATTGCCGGCCATCACGACCAGACCTCGAACACGGCCCTCTCCCGGGGTGGAGATCTCCTCGGCAAGACACGACAGCGGTGCCTGCCCGAGGACTTCCGGTGCGTTGCGAACTCGCGTACGCCAGCGAGGTCCCTTCATCGGACCGCGACGTCGCGCCGTTCGTGACACTGCGGCGATTGCCGGGGTCGGGAACATCGCTCCACCTTCGATGTCCAGATGTCCGGTGAGGACATTGACCACGTCGACAGCCCACGATGCCACGGTGCCGAACTCCTGATTGCACAACCCGATCCGTCCGTACACGACAGCGCGCTCGGTCGTGGCGAGCTGGCGGGCGAGACCACGGATCCGCTCCGCCGGTACCCCGCACGCCGACTCGACCGCCTCGGGCGTGAACTCACTCGCAGCCGAAAAGACTTCGTCGATCCCCTGGACCCGGCCCTCGAGTCGCCCTAGTCGGACGAGTCCCTCGGTGTCGAGCACGTTGATGATCGCGAGCAGGAACGCGGCGTCCATCCCTGGGATGATCGAGATCCACTCGTCGGCGCGTTCCGCTGTTCCCGTGCGGCGAGGATCGACCACGATCGTCCGTCCACCTCGCTCGCGGATCCGGTCGATCTCGCCGAGGATGTCCGGGCACGAGAACAACGACCCGTTCGAGGCATGCGGGTTGGCTCCCATGACAACGAACAGTTCGGTGCGATGGATGTCCGGAATGGGCAGGCTCCACGGGTTCCCGAACAGCTGCGCGCAGGCAACGTTCTTCGGCCACTGATCAACGGTGCCGGCAGACCAGATGACGGGCATTCGCGGAATGCCGACCACTGCACCGGTGTACCGACTCAAGGAGTAGTTGTGCACCGTCGGGTTGCCGATGTAGGCGGTGATCGCCCGAATCCCGTCCTGCTCGATGATCGGGCGCACCAACTCCTCGCATCGGGCGAACGCCTGCTCCCACGTCACCTCGGACCACTGATCGCCATCACGAACCATGGGCACGCGGAGGCGATCGGGATCGTGATGGAGGTGGCCGAGGACGGCACCTTTCGGGCAGATGAAACCCTTGCTCCACACGTCGGCGCGGTCGCCCCGGACCCGAGTGACACGGTCGCCGGTCGTCTGGATCTCCAGCCCGCACATCGCCTCGCACAGCGGGCACGTCCGCAGATGAGTTCGGACCGTTTCGTCTTCGACGGTTTCAACCGAGTCATCGATCACGCAGCGGACGGTACTCCGGTCGTGAACACGGTCGGGAGCCGGAACCTCCTGCGTGCCCCACTTCCCGAGCATCGCCACAGAGGGATGACCGCTGTGGCGACCGGTCGAACGGTACTGTTCTCGGGTCGAATCGACCTCAAGCCACTTCAGGCGATGTCGACGTCGGCAATTGACCACAGAAAAGGCTGCGAGAAATACAACGATGACGAACCGTGACGAACAGACGAACGAGTCCGACACCGATGGGCCTGCAGGTCTGAGGGGACTGGTGTCCCGGCGCCAGCTCTTCGCCCTCGCCGGCGGCG
>JAYTRT010000064.1:0-7444 GCA_043746045.1 Actinomycetota bacterium
CGCAACGGAAACCCGGTCAAGGTGGCGAAGGGAATCGGCCCGACGAACTGGCACACCCATGCCGATCAGGCCACTTCGTGATCGTCGGACCAGATGTGACGTCGAACGCTGCCTGTGGAAAGCGATCATGGAGCCACACCACACCGGCGAGTGTGAGCCGGACCGATGACAGATCGATGTCGGAGCCGTGTCGTGTACAGCGTCAGCATCGCAGGTGATGGCGCCTGCGAGGCGTGTTCGTGGGCAGCACCGAATCCCGACTCGCGCTCATTCCAATCAACTGCCCACGGGGGGATGTCGTCGGTCTCGAGGGAGATCGTTGCAGGCTCGTCGCGGACGAACCGCTTCGCCGCGAAACCTCTCGCAGAGGTGCAGTCGTTGCCGACTACGGTTGACGGCCATGGGCTTCGAACCGATCCGCACGGAGCGACTGATCCTGCGGCCGCCCCGCCTCAGCGATGCCGACGCCGCCTACGAGCGTCGCAGTCTCCCCGAGGTGGCTCGCTATCAGGACTGGGAGATGCCGTATACCCGGGAGCGGGCCGAGCAGTCGATGGCCAGGACAGCGGCGATGGACGGACCCGTCGACGACGCGGGGTGGACCATCACCGTGGTCGACGCCGCAGAGCCGGACCAGATCCTCGGCGACCTCTCCGTCCAGCTCAGGTGGGGCGGTCGCACCGGCTACTTCGGTTACACCTTCCATCCCGACCACTGGGGCCGCGGCTACGCCACCGAAGCGGCGCGAGCCCTTGTCCACTTCCTGTTCACGGATATCGGCGTGAGCCGGATCGAGTCATCGCTGCATCCCGACAATCCGCCGTCGGCCCGGGTGCTGGAGGCCTGCGGGTTGATCTTCGAAGGCCTGACCCGCCAGTCGTTCTGGGTCGGCGACGAATGCTCGGACGACATGTTGTACGGCATGACCCGCTCCGACTGGGAGGCTTGGTGCAACCGTCCCCGGCAGCCACCCGATCAGGTGGAACTCGTGCCTGTCACCGCAGGCAACCGGCGGGCCGTCGGTGATCTGGTCATCCACAAGACCCAGGAACGCTTCGTCTCGACCATGCTCGGCAACTTCCGCGACACTCTGCTGCCGCCGTTGCGGGATGGAGTTCCCGTGGTGCCCTGGTTTCGGGCGATCGAGGCCGACGGGGAGATCGTCGGCTTCATCATGGCGGCGGAGATCACCGAAGCCCACGCCACCCCCGCCTTTGGCGCCTCTTGGTCGACCGGATGCAGCAGCGGCGTGGCATCGGCTCCGCCGCGCTCGACCTGTTCGAGCACTGGTGCGCGGACCACGGGGCGACTGCGATCGAGGTGTCGTGGACCGTTGGCCCCGGTTCACCGGCGCCGATGTACCAGGCCAGGGGCTATGAACCGACCGGCCAGATCGAGGACGGCGAGATCCACGCCATCAAGCGACTGACCTGAGGTCATCGAACGGCGACACCGCGTTCGGGGTCCTCGCGCAACGTCGCCGTGCTGCACAACCGTGCGATTCTCCATCGCCGGCAGACCTGTTCGGCTTCACATCCGAGCTCATGTTTCAGTTGCCAGCAGAAAGTGCCCACTGGTGGCCAACAGATCCGTCGTCGAGATGAGCGCTCTGCGTGATGAATCCCTGAGGTCTGACTCCCCGGTGCTCGCCGCGTATTGGGCGGTATGGGGCACGCCGAGGTGCCGTGCTGGTGCTCACAGCGTCGGTTCGAGTGAGGTCGCCCACACTGGGTGTGGCAAACCGCACAGTGTGTCTATTGACAATTTCAACCGTGCGCGATCCAGTACACCGGGGGTGGCCAAGTGCACAGCGTCGCGGGAACGATCGCGTAAACGGCGTTTTGTGCCCGTGACGTCCGCCGACACTCTTGGGGGACGCACGAGTTCGAGCGAAAGGCTGTCGTGCGGTGTGTAGAGCGGTCACAGAGTGGGCATCAAAGTCCGTGAACCAACGTCGTGCCCATCCGCGGAGGCCAGCGCACATCGCTGTGCGAGTGGCAGCCTCTCCGGAAGCGCCGCTGCCAACCGCGACGACGGTGGATGTGTCCCGCGAAGGAATTCTGGTGGCCTTCGCTGAGCCGGTCGGCTTCGTCGTCGGTCACCGACTGTTGGTGTCACTCGACTTGCCGCACGGCCAGTTTCATGCCCTCGCAGAGGTGACGCGCGTCGAGCGCGGCGACGACTTCCGTACGTACGTCGCGACGGAATTCGTCGACGTCCACACCGACGACTACGACGAGTTGACGGAACACCTGAGCGCATTGGAGGCACCTGCGCCCGGAGGAACAGGTGCACCGATCGTGCGGGCCGATGGAGCCGCCGTCGACGTCACGGCCGACGGTCTCGTCGTGGATGATCCGAGTTCGTCGTGATCCCGAACGCTACCGGTGCGAGCTGATGCGCCCTTGCCGAGCACCCTTGACGAGCGCGTTGCGGCAGCGTGCCTGTCGCAGCTCAGTCATTCGCTACGCAATCGCCGGAGAAGAGTCGGCTCGCGGGGAGTGAGCACGCAAAACTCGTTGTCGTCGGGGTCGGCCATGACGGCCCACTCGACGTCGCCCTGGCCGATGTCGATTCGCCTCGCCCCCAATGAGATCAGTCGTTCGATCTCGGCGCGCTGATCGCCGTCGACGGGTGGAGCGATGTCGAGATGGAGTCTGTTCTTGCCGAGCTTGGGGTTCAGCGGTGGGCCACCCCACGTGATCATCGGACCGGTCAGGTCCGGTGCGCGGATCGCGGTCTCTTCGTCCTGATCCCAGACCAAGGGCCAGCCAAGCGCGGCACTCCAGAAAAATCCGACCTCTCGCGTCCCGTCGCACGTGATCGATCCGAGACGCGCGCAGGTCGAGAGGAAATTGTTGGTCGGCTCGATGACGCAGAACTCGTTGCTCTCGGGATCGGCGAGCACGACCTGTTTGTCGTGCTCGCCTTGACCGATGTCGATGTGCCGGCCGCCGAGTTCGACCAATCGTGCGACGGTCTCGGTCTGGTCGTCGAGGGATGTGGTCGTCAGGTCGATGTGGAGTCGGTTCGCCGGTGCCCCCTTCGGCTCGGGGACACGCGCGAAATCGATCTGGAACCTCGTCCCGTCGGTCGGCACGAGACTGATCACCTCGCCGGATTCGTGACCGACATCCCAGTGCAGTGCCTCGGCCCAGAAGCGCGCGAGCCGGAGCGGATCGTTCGCGTCAAAACACAGCGCAACGAGATGGGACGTCATTCCAGCGTTCCGATACCGGTGTTGCGCGTCACGAGCACCTCCTGCCGCCACCGTAGTGGCGCATGGTTGCGGGTCGGGCGGCCGCACATCTGCGCGGGGGCGTGGATCGTCGTTCAGTTCAGTGCGACGCGCACGATGAGGTTTCCGTTGGGGGTGCTCAGGCCGATCGCCACGGCGTCGGCCGCGGAAAGTGAACTGGCGAGGGTCACCGTGATTCGGGTGTTGCGGACTCCGTTGAACGTGCCGGCGGGAATGTGGGTGCCGTCGGCCTTTTCGAGCCAGAGGTTGTATTGCTGGCCCGGTGTGAAACCGGTGCCGGCGAGATGGATCTGTGTACCCCATGCTCGTGGCTCGAGCTGGGCGTCACCGTGTACCGCGCCGGCCACGAGCGCAACCTGTTCGATGGGTGTCACCGGTGTCGTCGTGTGGATCGAGGCGAAGGTCAGGACGAGGAAAACTGCGGCGGCAACAGTGCCCCCGATTGCGAAAGCGACAGCGATGCGGGCCGCGCGGCGCTTCGTGCGGGCGTGATGGAGCCGAGCCGTGATGCGCTCGTCGAGTCCGGATGGAGCAGCGCGAGGCGCGGTTGGCTTCGAGCCGGCTGCGGTGTGGGACAGCGCAGCGGCGATGCCCCGAAACTCTGCGACGGTCGCCGTGCATTCGGTGCACGTCATGACGTGTGCATCCAAGTCATGGTCGACCGGCGATCGGGCGGTCAGGGCGTGTTCGGCGATGAGGTCCTTCCAGTGTTTGCAGTTGTCAGGCATCGTCCCATCCCAACTCGTCGAGCGAGAGGCGCAACGCCTTCAACCCATAGAACAGCCGTGATCGTATGGTCGCCGGCGGCACGTCGAGCTCGGCGGCAACGTCAGCCGCCGTTCGGCCCTCGTAGTAGACCTGTACGACGGCGTGGCGGTGATCCTCGGTGAGTCTGGTCAACGCCTCGTCGACGACCCACGCTTTCAACAGCCCGTCGATCTCATCGGTCGTGGCGACATCCACCACAGCCGAGCGGGACGTGGACGGGCGGATGGAGCGTGCGCGCGCGGCGTCGATGATGACATTTCGCAGGATCGCGAACAACCACGCCCTCAACGAAGCAATCTGGGGATCGAAGCGTTGGCCAGCACGCCACGCGCGAACGAACGTCTCCTGCACAGCGTCCTCGGCGTACCCGTTGTCGCCCAGGGCGCGCAGCGCGAAGCCGTACAGCTCGGCGGAGTGTGCGTGTACAGCACGATGGACAGCGGCATCGCTGCCCAGACCGGGCGCAGAATCGATCAGGCGCAGCCTGGAGCGCATCAACACCTCATCTCGTGCATCACACTGGTATACGCAGCGAACAGCCTTTTCGTTGAACATCGACCACGGGTCGATGACCCCGGCGCGGCCGCCGGGGCCCGACCCTGCGCTGATCGAAGCGGTACTCGATCAGGGGACGGTGACCGTGATCTTCTTCATGACGATGTCGGCTCCGGACATCACGGGAACGTCCGGACCAGGGAACTCGTAGGTGCCGATTTTGCCGGCGTCGAGATGGAGCATCGGCCAGTAGGCGCCCGTCGGCGAGGCCTTGTCGAGGGTGACCACGACATTGCTGCTGTCTCCGGCCGGGATCGCCACGTGGCCGACCACTGGGCCTGGTTTGCCCGAGAGATCGGCATGGATCGCGATGAACCCCGTGCTGCCGGCGATGGTCACCGACTTGATCGTGATCGTCTTGCCGTCGCCGGTCTGGTCGGCGGCGTCGAGGCTGCCGGTGACACTGGTGGCAGGCGACGCTGTCGGCGCGACCGTGGTTGCACTGGACTTGCTGCTGCTACTGCACGCACCGAGCGCCAGGACGCTCAATGCAGCGAGACCGAAGATGGTCGAACGGGTCGTGGGCATTTTCATTCTCCTATTGCTGTTGCACGACGAGGAGGCCATGCATGGTTGGGTGGATCTTGCAGTGGAACGCGTACCTGCCCGGAACTGCTGGAGCAATCAGGGTTCCCGGTGACGTCGCGTCGAATGGTCCGGTCGTGAACGTCGTGTCGTCCGCCGTGATGGTGTGCGGCTCAGCGTCACGGTCGATGAGTCTGATCGACGTCCCCGGGGCCACAGTGATCGCGGGGAAGGCATAGTTCTCGACGACAACGTCGGGCGAGCTCGAGACGTTCTCGGTGGACGCCGACACAGCGGCGGACGTGGACGAGGACCCCGAACCGCACCCCGTGAGCAACGCCGCTGCCACGAACGGGACCACGGCGGAGCGGTGGCGCCATGTCATATCATCGACTACGAGCGCTCGACCCGTTCCGTTCATCAACGACGACGAATACTCACCAAAAATCTCGCTGCGTGCTCCGTCCATCTGTCGGGCCGACCTCGTCGGCTACGGACGTTCGTCTGTCTGTCAGCTGAGCGGGCCGAGCAGGTGATGCGCGGAGATGTAGTCGGACTCAGCTGTGCCGCCAATGGGCGCGATCACCTTTGTAGGGGACTCCTGTCGCGCTCGTCATGGAGCAGACGTAGCTCGCCCCGTTGTAGGTGCCCTGAGCACCCACTGGGTCGCAGAACGCGCCGGGTTTGATCGCTCCGCTGTTCGCGGCCGGTGTTGATTCCGAGACCGTCGGGGGGGTCGTCGACGGATCCGTCTGTGCCGGTGCGGCGGTTGGGCCTGGTGCGGCGGTTGGGCCCGGTGCGGCGGTTGCGCCCGGTGCGATTGGGACTGCGGACGACGTGACTGTTGTGGGGTGTGCGACTGCGCCGACCAACACCCACCAGTGGACCATTTCGTCCTGAGCCACGGACAAGGTCACGGTGCCCGCGCACACCTCGCTGTGGAGTGTGTTCTCCCATGTGTCTTTCGCGTGCGAGTCATCGACGCCGATGGCGGTCTCCGGCCACAGGTTGCCGATGTCGTTCGAGCCGCCGAGTTCCAGCGGGATCAGGTG
Organism: Actinomycetota bacterium; assembly: GCA_043746045.1. GTDB lineage: Bacteria > Actinomycetota > Acidimicrobiia > Acidimicrobiales > Ilumatobacteraceae > WLMZ01. The sequence goes on from JAYTRT010000064.1 coordinate 6,160, forward strand.
GTCGATCTCGTACGCTCTGGACGTCGGGGTCGTGATGCCGTACTCGGTGTACACCTTGGCTTTCGTCGACGCCGTGACAGCTCGGACCGTCGCTGTGTAGCCGGTGACGCAGATCGTGGTCTGGATGTCGGCTTGCGTCACTGCAGGGTCGGCGAGACCGGGCGTCAGATCGGCGTTCTGGGTCTGGGTCCCAGGTGCGGCTGGAGCGCCGGCTGCTGTCGAGATCGGCACCCCGGGCGCGTCCGGGATCTGCGCGACGGTGATCCTCGGTGCGGGACTGTGCGTCGTCGCGACCGCCGGCGAATCGACTGTCGACACGGCGGTCGTGCTCCCGGTCTGTTCGATCGTCGAGTTGCAGCCACCGAGCAGCACGACCGCCGTGGCGACGACGAACCCGGCCACTGTCCTCGTCCGCATGGAGCTCGACCGTAGCCGATCGCTGCGATGACGCTCGGCGGTCGAATGAGCGTGGAGCGTGGGATCAAGGACTAATGCCGGACGAATGCCTCTGGTCCGGCGGTCGGCGCGGAGCAAATAATCGATCACACAAACCATTTGAAACGCCTGATCCGGGCGGGACGATCGCCCCAAGCAGTCGTTCCAATCCGCGTCGACGTTCTTCACTGACTGGAGAGACGAGGTGACAGCAATTCTCGATCAACACCAGGTGCCGACCCGGATCGGGCCGACCGATCTAGTTGCGACAGCGCTGGTGCTGTCCAGCACGGCAAGGGAAATGTGCACAAGCGAACTACTGATGGGACCGAATCATGAAGATCAAGCGTAAGGTCGCCGTGCTGGTGGGCGCGGCTGTCGGCCTCGGCCTCGGCGTTGCCGTGATTGCCTACTGGTCGCAGGGTGGAACCGGCACGGGTACCGCGACATTGACGACCACCACCGGTATCACGGTGTTGCAGACATCGACAGTGACGGGTTTGTATCCGGGGGGTACTGCTTCGCTTTTGTCGGGTACGTTCACCAACCTCAACACCTCCCAGGTGTCGGTCAGCGGTGTCACGGCGACGGTGCAGGCGTTCACGTCGCGCACTGATCTGACCAAGCCGGCGTGTACGCAAGCTGATTTCGCGATCGGTGGTACGGCAGCGGGCAGGGTGGTGCCGGTCTCGCCCGCTCTCGGTGCGTGGACTGGGTTGACGGTGTCGATGATCAATGGTGCGTTGAATCATGACAATTGCAAGGGACAGTCGATCACCCTTTTGTACACGGCCAATCCGTGAGGATCGGCTGAGGCTGGTCGGGGGTTCGCACGATGAGCAGGCTGCGG
>JAYTRT010000065.1:0-2353 GCA_043746045.1 Actinomycetota bacterium
TGCTTCACGAGCGTTGAACTGCATCGAATACCGAATCCTGTACGCCATCGAGACGGCGTAGCTGGCCTGATGCGGGAAGTCGTGGCGCAACGCGTCGTACAAGACCGCCGAGCGGGCCATCGCATCGTCGAAGACCTCGGTCATCCCCGCCGCGTCGACCAGGTCCGGACGGACATACCCGTGGTTCGGTGTCAGCGCCTGCCAATCGATGGTGAGCATCCTGTGGCGCTGTAGATCGCGGAACGCGCCGTAGTCGCTGACGACGTCGAATCGGTAGTCGACTCGTTCGAAGGCGCGACCCGGACGGTGACGGCGATTCTCGCGATCCCCGACGTACGCGCTGATCAGTGCGATCTTCTCGTCGACCCCGAGTGATTTGACTTTCGTCATGATCTGCGATTCCGGCAGGTTGCTGTGCGGATAGCAGATCGCGGTGAGCAACTTGTCCTCGGCGTCGGGATCCCAGTCGACGAGATCGACGAACGGCGCCGGTTCGACGGGTGTGCCACCGAAGATCCCGTCGACGATCTCGGCGGTCTGGTCTCGGGTTGTCGCCATGTAGTGGCTCCAGCGGCCCCCGCGTTCTGGCAGGTCGACGCGCTTCAGGAAGCTCGGGATCACCTTGCGCAGTTCGTGCAGCATCAATTCGGCGTAGTGCTGCGCTTCGGGCAACGGATGCGAACGCATTCGCAGGAGCAGCATCTCGAAACCCTGCCCACTGCCGTAGATGCCGACATTGCTCAGCGAGGCGGCAGGCAGAACGCCGCGCACCGCATCGAGCGCTTTGGCCCGCGTCGCCTGGCGAAAGATGAAGTCGCTGTCGTTCGGTCCTTTGCTGACCGTGGCTCGGATGTGTTCGGTGACCTTTGTGATCAGCAGGCTGTAGGTGTCGAACATCCGGTCCATGTCGCCGACGTAGCGGGCGCCGAAAGGACTGTTCAACACGGCAGGGTCGCGGTAGAAGCGGTAGCGACCTCCGAGCCGGGCGTCGTAGTTGATGTATCGCGTACTCTGCTCGAGGTAGCTCATCAGCCGGCCCCATTCGAGGACCTTGGTCAGAATGTTCGATGCCTGCTCACAGGCGAGATGCACGCCACCGAGTTGCGCCACGGAATCATCGCCGTATTCGAAGAACACCTTCTCGTACAGTTCCTCGGCTCGCGCGAGTCCGATCGTGGCATCGACAGTCTGGTCACCCTCGATGTCGAGATCGCCGACGAATTCGTCGAGGAACAACCGGCGGAGGCTCTTCGGACTCCGGCTGTAGCGGGCGAACAGCGCACCCTTGACCACTTCCGGCAGGTTGACCAGGGCGAAAACGGGTCCGTCGAGGTTGGAAAAATATCGACGAAGGATGTCGCTCTCGTCGCTGGTGAACTCCTCGGGGACGTAGACCGTCACAAGTGACCACCTTAGGGTCTGATCGACCCGTCACAGCGGTATCCCCGACATCGCTGACCTGGCCCGACGGAACCTGTCCGGGGCAGCTAGAGCACCTGGACGTCGCGTGGACGAGTTTCGAACGAGGTTCGCACCGCGTCGATCAGGCCCGACTGGCACCACAGGTCGACGACGGTCATGGCCATGATCTTGGCTCCGTCCACGACAGCCCTGTCGCCGTCGGGACCAACTGCCCATCGGGCGAAGTCGACGGTGTGGATCGGAATTCCGGCCGGCGCGACCTGGATCATCGGATGAATGCTCGGGACCAGATAGCTGACGTTGCCCATGTCGGTCGAGCCGACGACGTTCTTGCCGGTCGTCGTTGGATCCTGCACTGTCCGACCCACACGTGCCGCATTGGCGACGTAGGACTCGACCATCGGCCCGTTGTCGATCATGTCTGCATACGTCACGCCGTCCCACTCGGCGTCCATCGTGCATCCGCATGCCGCCGCACTGCCCTCGAAGCAGGCCAACACGCGCTGCTTCAGCGGCTGCAGGCTGGCGATCGTTCTCGACCTGACCATCCATTGCATGGTGGTCTCGGCCGGCACGATGTTGGCCTTGTCGCCACCGGTGAGGAAGATGCCATGGATACGTTCGGTCGGAAGGATGTGCTGGCGAAGAGCAGCCACGTTCATGTAGCCGAGCACCGCGGCATCGAGAGCATTGCGGCCCTCCTCGGGCGCCGCTGCAGCGTGCGCCGCCTTGCCGTGGAAGTGCACGTCGACCTGATGGATCGCGATCGCGTTCATCCGGATCAGATCGGCGTCGGCGGGATGCACCATCATCGCCGCTTCGAGGTCGGCGAACGCGCCGTTGCGGGCCATCTCGATCTTTCCCCCGCCGCCCTCTTCGGCCGGCGTACCCATCAACCGCAGCCGGCCACCTGCCCGAGACGCGATCGATG
>JAYTRT010000066.1:0-2350 GCA_043746045.1 Actinomycetota bacterium
GACGCGTCCGGCAAGGCAGCACTGCTCGAACTGCTGGATCAGGCCGACGAGGACGGAGCGACGCTGATCGTCGCGACTCACGAACTCGGCTACGTCGACAAGGTCTCTCGCTTGATCGCACTGCGCGACGGCGAACTGGTCCACGACGGTTCGCCCACCGACGCCGACGTCGCCGATCTCGTCACCCCGCACGGCTGACCGAACACGCCTGGGTCAGCCTCCGGGTCACGTCTTCGACCGCGTTCGGGCCGATTGCGATCGCCGCCAACCCTCCGAAAATCCGTCGTTTGCTTTTTCAACGGGACTGATGCGCCGACCCCTCCGGCGTGAGTACAGTCTGGCCTATGAACGAGTTCGTCACCGTCAGCGCATCGTCCTATGATCCCGCCAGCCTGGCGGCCAAGCTCACCGAGAAGTCGGCACAGGGTTGGGAGATCGTGGCCATCGTCCCGACCGGTGGCGACGTGACGGCGTTCCTCCAACGCGAAGCGTCGGCAGCATCCAGCGACTCGACCGATAGCACGTCCGCCATGTCGGCTGCATCGGCCACACCCGCTTTTGTGCCAGCAGCCGTCGCTCCCGAGCCCATCGCGTTGCCCGAAGTGACCGCCAGCGAGCCGGCTGGTTGGGCAGTGGCACCCGATCCGGCCCCCGCCTCCAGCGCACCGGCAACGGTCATCCAGACCCCTTCACCGATGGCTTCGATCGACACGTCTGCGTCGATGGCTCCGTCGGTCCCGGCGTATGCGCCGGCGCCAGCAGCCCCGGCCCCGACCCCCGCCGTTCCAGCCGGTTGGTACGCCGATCCGGCCGGTCGATTCGATCTTCGCTACTGGGACGGCGGCACCTGGACCGAGCACGTGTCGCGCGCCGGCCAGCAATTCACCGACGCTCCAGTCGCCTGACCCCGGCGACCCACAGCGCAACAACATCGCATGCTGGCAACCTCGCTGGGCCATGCCGGCATCCTGATCGAAACCGAATCCGGGTCCATCGTCTGTGACCCGTGGTTCCAACCTGCGTTCTTCGCCAGCTGGTTCGTCTTCCCACGCAACGATCAGCTGAACCTCGACCTGATCGAACGAGTCGAGCGGGCCGACTACCTGTACATCTCGCATCTGCACAGCGACCACCTCGACGAGGCCTGGCTGAGCAATCACATCAGTCGCGACATCCACGTCCTGCTTCCCGACTACCCGTCGAAGGAACTCGAACGGCGGCTGCGGACGCTCGGATTCGTCAACTTCGTGCGCACCGTCGACGGAGAGGACATGCAACTACGAAATGGTTCGAGCGGCGCCGGCCTGTGCATCGCAATCCATGTCGAGACCTCCATCACCGACGGACCGGGGGGTGACTCGGCGCTGGTCGTCAGCGACGGTGTGTCACGCCTCGTCAACCAGAACGACTGCCGGACCTCTGATCTCGATGCGTTGCGCGCCCACGGTCCGGTCGACCTGCACTGGCTGCAATACAGCGGCGCGATCTGGTACCCGATGGTCTACGACGAGCCGGCCGACCGGATGCGCGAACTGGTCGATGCCAAAGTGGACAGCCAACTGACACGGGCCTCGAAGTACGTCGAGGCGATGGATGCGCGGGCCGTCGTGCCGAGCGCGGGTCCCCCGTGTTTCCTCGATCCCGAGTTGTTTCATTTCAACCTGATCACGGGCGACGAGCTGACGATCTTCACCGATCAGCGTTCGTTCATCGACCTCGTCGAAGCAACCGGCCGCACGGCGCTGTTGGCCATCCCGGGTACGACGATCGAGATCACGCCGACCTCGATCCACGTCGATCATCCGATTCCGAACGATGCCGTCGCAGCGATCTTCACCGACAAGCGCGCCTACCTCACCGAGTACCAAGCCGACTGGCTGCCGTGGATCGATGCTCAGAAGGCCACGTGGAACGCACCGACGACGGATCTGTTCGAGGTGATCAAAGCGTGGTGGGAACCGCTGTTGGCGATGGCCCCGACCCTGCGCGCTGCGGTTGGGTCCAGCTGTCTGCTGCGGCTCGGGCCTCTCGGTGATTCCGTTGGTTCGGACGAACTGAACTTCGTCATCGACTTTCCCGCCGGAGTCGTTCGTCGGGCCGGCCCGGACGCGATCCACACGGAGGCTCACGAGTTCCGCTTCGACATCCCGCGTACGCTTGTCGAGACCGTCGTTGCCGATCGCGCAGTCGACTGGAGCAATGCACTGTTCCTCTCGTGCCGCTTCACGGCCTGGCGATCCGGCTCGTTCAACGAGTACCTGTACAACTTCTTCAAGAGTCTGTCGGTCGACCGGATGCGCCGAGCGGAGAGCGAGGCCCGCCGCAAATTGGACCCGCCCGACGCCCACGA
>JAYTRT010000067.1:0-2349 GCA_043746045.1 Actinomycetota bacterium
CATCGCCAGGCGGCCTGAGCCACCCAAGCCGGACCGTGTGTCCATCAAACGGGTCGGGCCGACGCCGACGAAGCGGCCGCCCATCGCGTCGACCGAGTAGTAGCCGTTGACATCGACGAGCAGATCGATTCCGGTGTTGGCGAACACGCACAGCCCGCCGTTGCTGTCGAGCGGCACGCTTGCGCCGTTGGGCACGGTGTCACCCGGATTGAAGTTGACGGTGGAGACGTTGGGGTTCGAACCGGAGCAGTTCCAAGCGGTGACGTACCCGCCACTCCAGGAATTCAGTGCTGTGAAGTTGGCGCTCACTGCGGTTGCTCCCGCGGGTACACCGCCGCGACCGGTGATCTGGATCCGCTGCTGCTGGTTCATCGCGAACCGCGACGCACCGAGCCCGGTTCGCGTGTCCGCAACTCGGCTCGGAACAACCGAGTGCAGGGTCGAGCCGGCGTTGAGCGCCTGCGTGTTCACCGGGGGCAGGTCGACGGGTGCGGGCGGAAGCGGTGGCGCTGTCGTCGCCCCCGTCGCAGCCGATGGGTCGACGGCGAAGCTCCATGCGATCGTGCGTGCCGACGTCGTGACCGATACCGAGTACCTGCCGGGCGTCAACTTTGCACGCGGTACGACGAGCACAGCATTTGCCGGTCCGAGGATGCTCTGCGCCGTACCCGAACTGTTGTTGGCCGAGATGATACACGTCTGCAGCGATTGGCCGCCGAGCGTCAACGTGGCCGTTGGATTGCCGCTGAACCCTTCGGGCATCATCGCGACGATCGGCAGGCCGGCTTCTCCGGACCATCCGCAGAAGCTCAGCGGATCAGGGGTTTCGGATGACAGAACGTTCAGATTGGTCGTCATGCCATCGCCGGGGAACAGAATTGGTTGGGCGGGCATCGGGATCTTGCTGTCGAGCCCGGCGATCACGTTCAGCGTCGCACCCGAATGCCAGATGTTCGTGGTCGAGTTCGTGCACGAGCCGAAAGCAGCCGACGTGAGCTGTGGCCGCAGTACACCGATCGCGTGGAACGGCGCAGCCATCCACAGTTCCATGTGCGTGCGTTGGGTCGTGGTGATGTCACTGGAAACCGTGACGTTGCTCTGGATGCCCGCAGCGGCACCGTCGGACGTGTATCCGGGAGCGCCGACGACTTCGTTGTGGGTCAGGCCGTTCAGCAACATGTAGCAGGAGTGGTTCTGGGCCCCTTGAGAGAGAGCAGCGTTGTTGACGACAGGGCCCTCGTGCGCCATCGCGCGGAAGTAGTTGAACGACGTCAGCCAATCCGATGTCGCCGGGATGAACGGTGGCGCAGCATCAGCTGCCGCCTGTACCGCTGGGATGCATGGCAGCACTGCAATCAGAGCCGCCCCGAATGCACCACCCCACTTCATCAATCTCTGTCGCATCTAATGACTCCCGCCATGCAGCTCTCGATGTCTGCACAGAGAATCGGGATCTTCGGAGAGCTACTTGACCAGGGGCGGCGGTCCTTGACGGAAACTTGATCTGACGAACACGTGCCGTGGCCGAGGCAGTCGTCGAGGGCGGCGTGGTCGGAAAACCAGCCTCAACGAACCGGTGCAGGCCACGGCAGCGCCGGGTGCAGGAACCGCAGGTGTTCCAAGGATTCGTCGACCGACAGGTTCGTCAGCCCGATCATCGAGCCGGCCTGGACCCGGTATCGCCCGAGCATCTCCGGCACGAGCACACCGTGGTCACCCTGACTGGCCAGGCGCAACCACATCTCCCAATCCTCCCAGCCGAACACGAGCGGATCGTCGACTCGGTAACCACCGAGCGCCTGCAGTGTCGACCGCCGGATCATCGTCTGGGCATCGATGTAGTTCGCTGCGCAGAGCCAGACCGGATTCCACGCGAATGCGCTGCGCACGTGCGCCAGCCCACCGAACTCCTCCAGCGCCGCGTAGGCGAAGGCGGCATGCTGATCATCGTGGAGCGCATCGGCCAACCGCCGCAGACACGTCGGGTAGACCAGGTTGTCTGCGTCCATGATCATCACGAAGTCGGCACGGCAGGCGTCGATACCGGTGTTGCGGGCCGCGGCCAGCCCCTCGTTGGCGTCTTTGGCCAACAACAGCATCGGCACATCCGGATGATCGGCGAGGTACTCGGTGACGACCTTGCGACTGTTGTCTGTCGCGTGGTCTTCGACGATGACAACTTCGATGCTGACATCGGTGCTGGCGAGAATGCTGTTCAGCGTTTCGCCAACGAGATCCTCGTAGTCGTACAGCGTGACCAGTACGGAGATCTCGGGAAGAGCCGACCCGGCATCGACGGCCGCGAGCGAGGCTCGATAGGCCGGTGTCTCGACCCGATGGATGTGCTGC
>JAYTRT010000068.1:0-2343 GCA_043746045.1 Actinomycetota bacterium
CAACGGAGTCACCCGGATTGACGGTCGGTGGCAGACGGTCGGCGACGACGATCACCGGGCGGCAGGCCTCGGTGACGGCGTAGTAGGCCGACTTCGGCACCCGTTCGTGGTCGAGGATGCTCCACGAGATTGACGGGCTCGCATCGTTGAGCATGAACATGCAGAAGCCGCCGGCCGGCCGGTATTTCAGCCGACGGAGAGTCTCGATCTGATGGCGCAGGAGGCTCGCCTGGTAGCGCTGCGTGGCCTCGCGCCATTGCTCGAACGTACCGTAGGACTCGGCCTGAACGTGTCGTTCGAGGACCGATCGTTGCAGCCCGAAGTTCGACTCCAGTTCGTCCCAGGCGATGTACGGCCAACCCGAAGGATCGATGAAATCACTGCTCGACGGAACCGCTTGTGCTCCGAACTCGCTGACGAAACGGACCATCCGGGGGAACGCAGCGGCGAAACCGGGAAGGTCGCGTTCGTCACCGTGGTACCAACCGAAGTAGAGGTGGCTGTCCGTGCCGCCGAGCTCTGGGACATGCGGCATGACTCCGCTGTGCGACGTGGTCGGTCGGGTCTCGTCGGCTTTTTCGAAAGAGCGTTTGATCCATCGGTCGAGGATGTTCTTGTTCCACGACGGCAATTGCTGACTGCTGATGTATCGCACCGCCGATTTCCAGGTCGGCTCCGATGACTGCAGGCCAATCGCTGCGCCGGAGGGTTCGTTGTGCGCACACCACGTCAGGATCGACGGATGATGGCCGAGCTGGAACACCGCCTCGGTTGCCTGGCTGACGGCACGCTTGCGGACATCTCGCGCGTACGACCACTGCAGCGGGAAGTCCTGCCACAGCAGCATGCCCAGTTCGTCAGCGGCCGCGTACAGAGCGGGAGCAGAGATGTGCCCGTGCACCCGCAACAGATCGAGGCCCGCCTCGCGAGCCAGTTCTACATCGCGCCTGAGGTCGACCGGCCGGGCGTTGGCGATGTCCATCCGGTTCGGTGCGAGGTTCGCCCCCTTGAGGAACAGTTGCTCCCCGTTCACCGAGAAGATCCAGTCGTGCATCGCGACTTCGCGCAGGCCGGTCCGCACCGAACGGGAGTGACTGACGACGCCGTCGATGATGACGTCGACCCGAACATCGCAGAGCGGTTGTTCGCCGAGCGACCACGGCCACCACAACTTCGGGTTGTCGATGTCGAGCGTCCAGTCGACCTCGTTGACGCCCTTGGCGAGGGGTTGATCAACTTGGGCGAGCACGATCCCGTCGACGGTGGTCCGGAGTCGGACCGTTCGAGCAGCATCGCTGTCGAGGCGCCCGTGAAGACGGAGGTGAGCCCGCGCGTCGTTCGCATCGCGGCAGAGCACCCGCAGCCGGTCGAGTCGGACAGTTCCCGTCGTCTCGATCCGCACCGATCGCCAGAGGCCGCCCGGGTTCCAGTTCCGATCTGCGGCGTCCCACTGCTGGAACACCCCGGTGATGTTGCGTCGGCCCCGATGTGACGCGTGCGGGGTGCAGGCGACTTCGACCGCCAGGACATGTTCGTCACCGAGGCGGGCGAGCTGGGTCACCTCGAACGAGTGCGGGAAGAAGTAGCCCTCCGGGTCACCGAGGTAGGCGCCGTCGAACCACACATCGGCCTGGTAGAAGATGCCGTCGAGCACCACCCAAGTCCGTTCGCCGGCGGGGGGTCGGGGAAGATCGAAATGGGTGCGGAGCAAGAGCGGGCCGTCACTCGTGGCGAATGCCGGCTCGTTACGCCAGTGGCCGGGCACCCGGACCTCTGACCAATCGGAGTCGTCGTAGTGCAGCCCGACAGCCGTACGGCGGAGCTGATCGTCGGCGGCCGCTGCGCGCCACGCTCCGCTGAGATCCATCGTCGCAGCCTAATGCCGCGGTCCAAGACGACCCACCGGACGCCACCGTGTGAATTTGGCTGAACTTGGCTATGTTCGGTACATGACGCAGATGGCCAAGACCCTCGGTGAACTCACAGCTTCGGGCTGGGAATCCGTTCCCGTCAAGGAAGAGATCCGTCGCAATGCTGTTGCCCGGATTTCCGCCGGCGAGCCTCTGTTCGACGGCGTGCTCGGCTACGAGGACACCGTCATGCCGCAGCTCGAGAATGCGCTGCTCGCCGGACACGACATCATCTTTCTCGGCGAGCGCGGCCAGGCCAAGACCCGCATGATCCGCTCGCTCACGGGGCTGCTGGACGAGTGGATGCCCATCGTCGCAGGGAGCGAGATCAACGACGATCCGTTTGCGCCCGTGTCCAAACACGCTCGTGACCTGATTGCCGAGAGGGGCGATGACACACCCATCACCTGGGTTCACCGTGACGAGCGGTTCG
>JAYTRT010000069.1:0-7400 GCA_043746045.1 Actinomycetota bacterium
AGTCCAGCCGCTTGCGCACAGAGCGGGTCGTCGTCAGCACTTCATCGGCGGAAAGGTTCAGCTTCATCCGGTCAGCTTGGCACGACAGTGGCAGGCTGGGCGTCGTGGACGAGTACGCATTCATCAACCGCGCCAACTGGGAGAGTCGGGTCGCCCTGCATGTCGCCTCGACCGAATACGACCTGCAGCGTTACATCGACGATCCCACGTTCCTGAGTCGGGTGGTTTCGTTCGATCGAGCCCGCCTCGGTGACATCTCCGACAAGGAGGTCGTCCATCTGCAATGTCACATCGGCACCGACACGTTGTCGTTGGCGCGGCTCGGGGCACGTGTGACCGGTCTCGATTTCTCGCCCTCGGCCCTCGTCGCGGCGCGTCAACTGGCAGCCGACTGCCAGCAGCCGGTGCGGTATGTGGAGTCCGAGTTGTACGACGCTCCGGCCGTTCTCGGCGTCAACCGTTTCGACATCGTCTTCACCGGAATCGGCGCGCTGTGTTGGCTGCCCGACATCAAGCGTTGGGCCTCGGTCGTTGCGTCACTGCTGCGTCCCGGCGGGCGGTTGTTCATGCGCGAAGGCCACCCGATGCTGTGGGCACTCGGCGACGCCCGTCCGGATGGCGTCGTGGCTCTGGAATACCCCTACTTCGAGGGACCGGGTATCACATTCGTCGAAGAGCACACGTACGTGGATCACGCCGGGGCCCTTGCCGAACCGGAGAGCGTCGGGTTCAACCACGGCATCGGCGAGATCCTCACCGCGCTGCTCCGCGCCGGCATGTCGATCACGGCGTTCGAAGAGCACGAGACAGTTCCGTGGCAGGCCTTGGCCGACGGCCAGATGGAACGGCTCGACAGTGGCGAGTGGCGTCTCGTCGATCGTCCGGAGCGACTGGCCGCGACGTACACGCTGCAGGCCGTCAAGCATTGAGCTGCAAGGCTTCCGGGATGGCCATCAGCGACCGCGTCTCGATCACAATCACCGACGGCATCGCCGACGTGCGGCTCGACCGTGCCGACAAGCGAAACGCGCTGGACAACGAGATGTTCGTGGCGATCGCCGAAGCCGGCGAACGGCTCAAGACCGAGCGCGGGGTTCGTGTCGTCGTGCTCTCGGGCAACGGGCCCTCGTTCTGCGCCGGCCTCGACTTCAGCTCGTTCCGGTCGATGGCCGGCGACGCCTCCGCTGACGGAGCGGACGGCGCGGGGAGCGACGGCGGTGATGGACTGGAGCGGGTCTCGAACGGTGACGGACCCGGATCGATGAAAGCCGGCCGGATCACGCACCTCGGGCAGCAAGTGGCGTGGGCATGGCAGGAGGTCCCGGTGCCGGTGATCGCGGCCGTGCACGGCCACGCTCTCGGTGGTGGCATCCAGATCGCGCTCGGAGCCGACATCCGCATCGTCCACCCGGACACCAAGCTGTCGGTGCGCGAGGTGCACTGGGGTCTGGTGCCGGATATGACGGGCACGCAGGTGCTGTCCGGTCTCGTCCGTCCGGACATCGCCAAGGAACTGACGTTCACCGCTCGTGTGTTCAGCGGCACCGAGGCATTCCAGCTCGGCATCGCGACCCGTCTCAGCGACACGCCGCTCGACGACGCGATGGCGATGGCGGGCGAGATCGCGGAACGGAGTCCCGATGCGGTCCGGGGCGCGAAGGCGCTGTTCAACCGAATCGTCAATGCCGGAGCGGCGGAGCAGTTCGCCGAGGAGCGCCGCGTGATCGGATCGCTGATCGGTCGCCCGAACCAGGTCGAGGCGGTGATGTCGAACTTCGAGAACCGCACTGCGAAGTTCGTCGACTGAACCGCCCTGGGCGGGCATCAGTAGTACCAGGAAAGACTGTTGCCGGTTGCCCGCGCGATCGCGTAACATGTTGGCAACCGTTCGGGCCAGCGTCGTCCTGAGCGTCCACACAAGCCAACCTCGACTTCAGTGGATGTGACGATGCCCAACCAGTTCCCCGCGCCCGGCTACCCGGCGCGTGTCCCGCCATCCCGACACGGACTGTACGACCCGCGCTTCGAACACGATGCCTGTGGCGTTGGTTTCGTTGCCAACATCAAAGGCATCGCGAGCAGGTCCATTGTCGCGATGGGCATCGGTGCGCTGTGCAACATGGAACATCGCGGTGCCACCGGAGCCGAGGCCGACACCGGCGACGGTGCCGGCATCCTGATCCAGGTCCCGGACAGGTTCCTCCGCGAGGTCGTCGCGTTCGACCTGCCCGCGGCCGGGCACTACGCCGTTGGCCTCGCCTTCCTTCCGAGCGACAGCGAAGCCGCCCACAAGGCAATGGCATCGATCGAGGCAATCGTCGTCGACGAAGGCCTGACGGTTCTCGGCTGGCGTGATGTTCCTGTCGATCCGACCACACTCGGCCGCAGCGCCCGAGCGGTGATGCCAAGCTTCAAGCAGTTGTTCGTCTCCGAGCCCGCTCCATCAGGCGTCGAGTCCGCCGCCGGCCTCGAGCTCGATCGCAAGGTGTTCATCGCGCGCAAGCGGATCGAACACGACCTTCCGCCGGAACAGAGCACCTACTTCCCGTCGCTGTCCAGCCGGACGTTGATCTACAAGGGCATGCTGACGACGCCGCAGTTGCAGTTGTTCTTCCCCGACCTCACGGATCAGCGCGTCGAGAGCGCAGTTGCCCTGATCCACAGTCGGTTCAGTACGAACACGTTTCCCTCGTGGCCGCTGGCGCATCCATATCGCTACATCGCGCACAACGGCGAGATCAACACGGTGCAGGGCAACCGCAACTGGATGCGCGCCCGCGAGGCGTTGCTGCAGAGCGATCAGTTCCGCGGCCTCGAGCGTGCCTTCCCGATCTGTACGCCAGGCGGCTCCGATTCGGCGACCTTCGACGAAGTCCTCGAACTGCTGCACCTTTCCGGTCGCTCGCTGCCGCACGCGATGCTGATGATGATCCCGGAGGCGTGGGAGAACAACACCATCATGGACCCCGCCAAGCGGGCGTTCTACCGCTTCCACTCATCGATGATGGAGCCATGGGACGGTCCGGCCGGCGTTGCGTTCACCGACGGCACGGTGATCGGATCGGTTCTCGACCGCAACGGTCTGCGGCCCGGTCGGTACTGGGTCACCGACGACGACGTGGTCGTGATGGCCAGCGAGGCCGGTGTGATCGACATCGATCCGGCGCACATCGTCGAGAAGGGCCGCCTGCGCCCGGGCAAGATGTTCCTGATCGACATGGCCCAGGGCCGGATCATCTCCGACGAGGAGGTCAAGGCGACACTCGCCGCCGAACACCCGTACCAGCAGTGGCTCGATGCCGGACTGGTCGAACTCGTCGACCTGCCAGGGCGCGAGCACATCGTGTTCAGCCACTCCAGCGTGCTGCGCCGCCAACAGGTGTTCGGATACACGCACGAAGAGCTGAAGATCATCGTCGCACCGATGGCCAAGTCCGGTCTCGAACCGATCGGTTCGATGGGCACCGACACGCCGATCGCCATTCTGAGCAGCCGTTCGCGTCTGCTCTTCGACTACTTCCAGCAGTTGTTCGCGCAGGTCACCAACCCGCCGCTCGATGCGATCCGTGAAGAGGTCGTGACCGCGGTCGGCTCCACCATCGGCCCCGAGCACAACCTGCTCGAACCGGGACCGGAGAGCTGTCGTCAGCTCGTGCTGCCATTCCCGATCATCGACAACGACGAACTCGCCAAGATCATCCACATCAACGACGAAGGCGAGTATCCGCACCTCAAGGCCGTCACGATCAGTGGTCTGTTCCGTGTCAACGGTGGGGGACTGGCGCTCAAGCGCGCCCTCGACGCGATCCGTTCGGAGGCCAGCAAGGCAATCGATGACGGCGCTCGGATCATCGTGCTGAGCGACCGCAACAGTGACGAGGTGCACGCGCCGATTCCGTCGCTGCTGACCGCCGCCGCTGTGCACCATCACCTCGTGCGAGAGAAGAAGCGCACTCAGGTCGGTCTCGTGATCGAGTGTGGCGACGCTCGCGAGGTGCATCACATGGCGCTGCTCGTCGGCTTCGGTGCCGGCGCGATCAACCCTTACCTCGCTTTCGAATCGGTCGAGGACATGATTGCCGAAGACCTCCACGGACTCGGAGGGATGGACCCGCACAAGGCCGTCAAGAACTACATCAAAGCCAGCGGCAAGGGTGTGCTGAAGGTGATGTCGAAGATGGGCGTCAGCACTGTTGCGTCGTACACCGGCGCGCAGATCTTCGAGGCGATCGGCCTCGGCCGCGAACTCGTCGACGACTACTTCACAGGGACCGTCAGCCGGCTCGGCGGGATCGGACTGGACGAAGTCGCGACCGAGGTCCGGGCCCGTCACACGATGGCTCATCCTGCGCGACCCGCCGAACGAGCGCACCGCAAGCTCGAACTCGGAGGCGAGTACCAGTGGCGACGCGAAGGCGAAGTCCACCTCTTCAATCCCGACACCGTCTTCAAGCTGCAGCACAGTACGCGGGCCAAGCGCTACGACATCTTCAAGCAGTACACGGCGCTGGTGAACGACCAATCGAAGAACTTGGCGACGTTGCGTGGCCTGTTCGAATTCAAGAGCGGAGCCCGCGAGGCGATCTCGATCGACGAGGTCGAGCCGGTGACAGCGATCCTCGAGCGGTTCTCCACCGGCGCGATGAGCTACGGCAGCATCAGCGCCGAGGCGCACGAGACCCTGGCCGTTGCGATGAATTCGATCGGCGCGAAGAGCAACACGGGCGAGGGCGGCGAGGACAGTGATCGTCTGCACGACCCGCAGCGCCGGAGCAGCATCAAGCAGGTTGCCAGTGGTCGGTTCGGGGTGACGAGCGAGTACCTCGTCAACGCCGATGACATCCAGATCAAGATGGCCCAGGGTGCCAAGCCCGGTGAGGGTGGTCAGTTGCCCGGCCACAAGGTGTACCCGTGGATCGCCAAGACCCGCCACAGCACGCCGGGCGTCGGTCTGATCAGCCCGCCGCCGCACCACGACATCTACTCGATCGAAGACCTGAAGCAGTTGATCCACGACCTCAAGAACGCGAATCCGCTCGCGCGGGTCCACGTCAAGCTCGTTGCCGAGATGGGCGTCGGAACAGTGGCCGCCGGCGTCAGCAAAGCCAAGGCCGATGTGGTTCTGATCAGTGGACACGACGGGGGAACGGGTGCATCGCCGCTGACGTCGTTGAAGCACGCCGGTGGTCCATGGGAACTCGGCCTCGCTGAGACCCAGCAGACGCTGCTTCTCAATGGACTTCGCGACCGCATCGTGGTGCAGGCCGACGGACAGCTGAAGACCGGGCGTGACGTGGTCGTGGCGGCCCTGCTCGGTGCCGAGGAGTTCGGTTTCGCGACGGCGCCGTTGGTCGTCAGCGGTTGCGTGATGATGCGTGTCTGCCACCTCGACACGTGTCCCGTTGGTGTCGCCACACAGAATCCGGAGCTGCGCAAGAAGTTCAGTGGCAAGCCGGAGTTCGTCGTCAACTTCTTCGAGTTCATCGCGACGGAGGTACGCGAACTGATGGCCGAGTTGGGCTTCCGGACGATGGCCGAGATGATCGGCCACGTCGAGATGCTCGATACCAGGACGGCCATCACGCACTGGAAGGCAGCCGGTCTGGACATCAGCCCGATCCTCGCCCTGCCACAGAACCCGTACGGTCAAACACTTCTGCATTCCGTTGCCCAGGACCACGGCCTCGACGCTGCACTCGATCAGCAACTGATCGCCAAGTCGCAGAGCACGCTCGACGGTGGCGATCCGGTCGAATTCGAAATGCAGGTCCGCAACGTCAACCGCACGGTCGGGACGATGCTCGGCAATGCCGTGACAACGCGTTTCGGCGGTGCGGGTCTTCCGGACGGTTCGATCAGAATCCACTTCCGCGGATCGGCGGGGCAGAGCTTCGGAGCCTTCGTGCCATCTGGAATCGAACTGCGGCTCGAGGGCGACGGCAACGACTACGTCGCCAAAGGGCTCAGCGGTGGGCGGATCATCGTCCATCCCGATCGGCGCGCAATCCTGGTCGCCGAGGACAACGTGATTGCCGGCAACGTCATCGCCTACGGCGCGACGAGCGGCGAACTCTTTCTTCGCGGCGTCGTCGGCGAGCGGTTCTGTGTTCGTAACTCAGGCGCCACCGCCGTCGTCGAAGGTGTCGGCGACCACGGCTGTGAATACATGACGGGTGGCCGTGTGGTCGTGCTCGGCCCGACCGGTCGCAATTTCGCAGCCGGGATGAGCGGTGGCATCGCGTACGTCTACGACCCACACGAGACATTCGCGGCGCTGGTCAACTACGACATGGTGCAGCTCGAGAACCTCGACGAGACCGACGTCGACGAGTTGCGGGCGATGATCGTCCGACATCGTGAGTTCACGGACAGCGCTGTCGCAGGTCGAATTCTCGACAACTGGAACGCCCAGATCGGCAGCTTCCGCAAGGTGATGCCGCAGGACTACAAGCGAGTTCTCGCCGTGATCAAGCAGGCCGCGGTCGAAGGCCTGGACGAGGACGCGACCAGCGCCCGTGTGATGGCCAGCGTCGGAGGCATGTGATGGGTGAGGCAACCGGGTTCTTGAAGTGGCAGCGGGAGATGCCGACGCGGCGGGCCGTGCCGGTGCGGCTGCGCGACTGGAAAGAGGTGTACGAGCCGTTCGATCGCGACAAGGTGCAGACCCAGGCCGGGCGCTGCATGGACTGCGGTATCCCGTTCTGCAACAACGGTTGCCCGCTCGGCAACCTGATCCCGGACTGGAACGATCTCGTCTACCGAGAGCACTGGCGCGATGCGATCGATCGGTTGCACGCCACGAACAACTTCCCCGAATTCACCGGTCGGCTGTGTCCTGCGCCCTGCGAATCGGCATGCGTGCTCGGGATCAACTCCGACGCGGTCACGATCAAGCAGGTCGAGGTGGAGATCATCAACCGCGCCTGGGACGAGGGCTGGGTCGTTCCACAACGGCCGGCGACCAAGACCGGCAAGCGCGTCGTGGTCGTCGGATCGGGTCCCGCCGGGTTGGCGGCGGCGCAGCAACTCACCCGGGCCGGTCACGATGTCGTGGTGCTGGAACGCGCCGATCGCATCGGCGGACTGCTCCGCTACGGCATTCCCGAGTTCAAGATGGAGAAGCGTCATCTGGACCGCCGGATCGAGCAGATGGAGGCCGAAGGCACCGAGTTCCGCACCAACGCCGCGGTCGGGGCGGGGATCGACATCGACATCCTGCTGGCCAGTAACGACGCGATCGTGCTCGCGTGCGGGGCGACGGCGTGGAGAGATCTGCCGATCCCCGGGCGCGAACTGCGCGGCATCCATCAGGCGATGGAATTCCTTCCGCTCGCCAACCGGGTTCAGCAGGGCGACACGACGTCGTCCGCCATCGATGCGTCCGGCAAGCACGTCATCAT
>JAYTRT010000070.1:0-2336 GCA_043746045.1 Actinomycetota bacterium
GTGTGAACGGTGCCCAATCAGCCGGTTTCGAGTCGATGAACGCCCGGACCTCACGGGCAGTCAACCCAGCCAACGACCCGACATCGTGCACACCAATGAACTGTTCGGCGACCAGCATGCACTGCATCACAGACCTTGGGAACAGACCCCGCTCATCGATCAGGAACCGACGATACCGATCGAGCAACACCTCCGCCGGTGCTGACCGTTCCGGCGGGACAGGCACGGGTGCAGCACCCACGGAACGCAAGAACCCGATCAACGGATCAAGACCCCGCACCGTGATATACGCCTTTTGTCCACGACCCTGACGCCACCGCCCGAAACGCTCAACCGTCTCGACCGTCAAACCCTCACACCCAACACCAATGATGAGGTTGACAACCGCGGCTGCGGGGATGAAGTTTGGGTTGGTTCGGGTGACGTCGGTAGTGGGATTGGTGCCGGTTCTCCGGCCCGAGCAACACCATGACGGCGGGGTCCTGCAGGTGGCTGCGATTGTGCTTCGAGCACGGATTACACCTTCTTTCGATTGATGACCCCGACTGAGCCTTCCAACGAGCGAAGGAGGGTTGTGATGGATGTGATCATCGATCGGTGCGCCGGTCTCGATGTCCACAAAAAGACGGTGGTGGCGTGCGTGCGTACGCCTGGTTCGGGCCGTCAGAAACGGCATTCGGAGGTGCGCACGTTCGGCACGTTCGAACACGAGTTGGTCGCATTACGTGACTGGCTGGTCGGGCTCGGCGTGACCCAGGTGGCGATGGAAGCGACCGGGGTGTATTGGAAACCGGTGTGGCATGTCCTCGACGACGGCGACCTGTTCGAGGACGTGTTGTTGGTCAACCCGGCCCACATCAAGAACGTGCCCGGCCGCAAGACCGACGTCAACGACGCAACCTGGATCGGACAGCTGTTGGAATGCGGCCTGCTGCGCGCCAGCTTCGTGCCACCGAACGAGATCCGCCAGTTGCGCGAGATCACCCGCTATCGACGCCAGTTGACCGAGGAACGATCCCGTGAGATCCAACGGCTGCAGAAGCTGTTGGAAGACGCCAACGTCAAACTGTCCTCGGTCGCATCCGACATTCTCGGCGTGACCGGCCGGATGATCCTTGACGCATTGTGCAACGGTGAACGCGACCCGGACGTGTTGGCGAAGATGGCGCAACGCAAACTGAAGGCCAAGATCGAGTACCTCCGTCAGTGTGTGCCAGGCAGGTTCAACGAGTTCCATGCGGTGATGACCCGCCAACTGCTGTCTCACATCGACTACCTCGCACGTGCTGAAACCGCCCTCGACGAGCAGATCGACGGGTTGATGGCCCCTTTCGCGCAGGCCCGTGATCGCTTCGACACGATCCCGGGCATCGGCCGCCGCAACGCGGAGATCATCGTCGCCGAGATCGGCATCGACATGACCCAGTTCCCCACCCCGGCGCATCTGGCATCGTGGGCCGGGCTGTGCCCAGGCAACAACGAATCAGCCGGCAAACACAAATCGACCAAAACCCGCTCCGGGAACCCGTGGCTCACCTCCGCCCTCGTCGAAGCCGCCTGGTCAGCGGTTCGGACCAAAGACTGCTACCTCGGTGTCAGGTTCAGACGGATCGCCAAACGACGAGGCGATCAACGCGCCCTGATCGCGATCGCGCACACCATCTTGGTCATCTGCTGGCACCTCCTCGTCGACGAAACCACCTACACAGAACTCGGCACCAACTACCTCGCCGGCAAAGACCAACCCGACCGACGGCGCAAACTCCTCGTCAGACAGCTCGAACAACTCGGCTACAACGTCGAACTCACCACAGCTGCCTGACGAACCCCGCGCTGCGGCTCAGACAAACTTCATTACACCCACCATCTACACTCAAGAAGTTGCCTGAGCAACACCACGATCACCATCACACTTCAACAACAAGCGTGACATCCTCGAGCGTTGTTGCGGCCATGATTGCTATGTGCTTGCGAAAATCGACGTCACGTTCGACTTCAGGACCGACACGCCCCCGGGCCGAGATCCCGACACGTTTAGCCCAACACTCGGCCTCTACCACCGGCTGTTGTGGAGCAAGCCATTACCGAACGGGGAGCGTTTTGATCTGACCTCCAGCAAGCCGCCGGTGTACCTCCACGATCACCCCGACCTCGGCGAGTTCTGGCTCTCGAGTGATTCGGTGATTCACACCTACACGAGTTGGGGGTCGATGTGACCAATCATCGAGCAGATCCCGGAAGTGGAGAATGAGGAGTTTCGAACAATCGCGTACACAATCGGGGCCATGATGGTGTGGCCTGCCAATCGGGTTGACGGAAAGCAAACGATCAACGGT
>JAYTRT010000071.1:0-7378 GCA_043746045.1 Actinomycetota bacterium
GAGGACGACGACGACGACATCCTCGCCCCCGACGACGTCGAAGCCGACCTCGACACGATTCTCAAGGACCGTCTCGTCACCGCCGAAGAATCGGACGAGGACGACGAGGAGCCAGAAGATCGCACGGAGGCCGCCGATCGACTCCAGCCGAAGCGTTCCGACGAGCGCCTCTGCCCGAATTGCTTCCTTCTCGTTCGCAATGGGGCGGCGTTCTGCCCGATCGGCGACGACGACTGTCCCCTGATCCCGTCAGGTCGATAGACGTGTCCGATCCCGGTTCGCCCGACGCATCAGGTTCGTCAGCTGCCGATCCCATTCGGCAGCTCATCGACCTGTTCGTCTACACACCGATCGGTCTGCTGACGATGGTCCAGAAGGATCTGCCACAGATCATCGCAACGGGTAAGACCCGCGTCGACAATCAGTTGACGATGGCCAAATTCATCGGAACGATGGCCGTCCGCCAATTGAAGGGTGAGCTCGACCGCCGCCTCGACGAAGCCGAGAAGGCCCGTGGCGCAACGCCCGATCCGGCAATGCCGGTGCCCTCGACCGACCTCACGATCGTGGCGGATGACATCGACATGGATGTTGTCGCCGATCTCGTTGTCGGTCTCGATGTCGTCGCGCCCGAGTCGTTGCCGGAAGCAATCATCGAAGCAGTGATCGAAGCCGAACTGTCCGCAGCTCCGAACGCCGAAGACCTGCCCATTGCCGGTTACGAGAGCCTGGCCGCGTCACAGGTCGTCCTCCGGCTCGGATCGCTGACTCCGGCCGAACTCGAGGCAGTCGGCGCCTATGAAACCACCCATCGCGCACGGCGCACGATCCTCGGCAAGATCCACCAGTTGCAGGCCCAGTAGTCGTGGACCCGCTGGTTCGCCCGGCGACAAGCGACGACATCGAGTCCCTTGTCCGGCTGCAAGCGGCAGCGCGTGATGGCCTGACCGATGTCCGCGGCGGGCGGTTGCGGCTCCAGGAATGTCCGGTGATCACCGATTGGGCCGGGCTGCTGAGCAGCGACGGGGTCGTCGTCCTCGTCGCGACGCTCGTCGACGTCGTCCTCGGCTACATGGTCCTGATGCTTCGTCCCGAAATCGACCGGGGAGTGATCACTCACGCCTTCGTCGAGGAAGGAGCCCGCGAACTCGGGCTCGGCGACACGATGGTCGAGCATGCAATCACGGCCGTTCGTGCGGTGGGCCTCCCTGGAATCGAAGCCGTGGCGCTTCCCGGCGACCGAGACACCAAGAACCTGTACGAACGCGCCGGCCTCACCGCACGCAAGCTGACCGTGTACAAGTCGCTGGCAACACCCGACGCTTGACAACCGTGTCTACTGTGTCCGTCATGCCCGGAGTCATCGATCGTCAGCATTGCGTGAACCTCGACGCCGACGATCCGTTGGCCCCGCTCCGCGAACAGTTCGCGTTGCCCGTCGACGTGATCTATCTCGACGGCAACTCGCTCGGTCCGTTACCGGTGGCCACTGCTGGCCGAGTCGCCGACGCCATCCGCGACGAGTGGGGCAGAGACCTCATCGCCAGTTGGAACACGAACGACTGGATTCATCTTCCCCAGCGGATCGGGGACAAGATCGCCGGGCTGGTCGGTGCCGGTCCGGGAGCGTTGATCGTCGCCGACTCGACGTCGGTGAATGTGTTCAAGGTGCTGACCGCCGCGGCAGCGCTCTGTCGTGAGAAGACACCCGGGCGTACCGAGATCGTCTCCGAACGGCTGAACTTTCCGACGGATCTGTACATCGCCGAGAGCGTTGCGACCGCCAACGGGATGACGTTGCGCCTGATCGACGTGGAAACCAGTGCAGACATCGACGCCGTGCTCGACGAGCGCACCGGCATCGTGCTGCTGACCCACGTCGACTATCGCCGCGGCCGGATGCACGACATCGCCGCCGTCACGACCGTCGTCCAGGCGGCGGGGGCGTTGATCGTGTGGGATCTCGCCCACAGCGCCGGGGCCGTGCCGATCGATCTCAGCGGGTGTGACGCAGACTTCGCGGTCGGCTGCGGCTACAAGTATCTGAACGGTGGCCCGGGCGCACCCGCGTTCGTGTGGGTCAATCAGCGCCACATCGATCAGCCCCAACCGCTGCGCGGCTGGCTCGGCCACGCAGCACCGTTCGACTTCCTGCCGCACTACGAGCCCGCACCGGGCATCGTCGGATATCAGTGCGGAACGCCGCCGATCCTGTCGCTGGTGGCGCTCGAATGCGGCGTCGACACCGTCCTCGCTGCGGAAGCGTTCGGTGGCATGGATGCGCTCCGCCGCAAGTCGCTGGCGCTGACATCACTGTTCATCGAGCTGCTCGAGCCGCTGGCTGCGCAGCACGGGCTCAGCGTCGTCACGCCACGAGACCCGCTGGTTCGCGGCAGCCAGGTGTCGATCTCGATTCCGGATGGCGCGTACGCCGTTGTTCAAGCCCTCATCGGGCGTGGGGTGATCGGCGATTTTCGGGCGCCGGACATCGCCCGGTTCGGTTGCGTGCCGATGTACACCCGGTTCGTCGACATCTGGGATGCCGTCGAACACCTCCGCGATCTCCTGAACACGGGTGAGTGGCGCGAACCGCGTTACGCGGAACGCGCCGCCGTCACCTGAGCTTCTGCTGCCTTCGCCGTCGTTGCCCTTCGCGCTGGTTGCCTGTCGCGCTTCTTGCCTGTCGCGCTACTTGCCCTGCCAGTTCGGGGTGCGCTTCTCGATGAATGCCGTCAGTCCCTCCTTGGTGTCCGCCGATGCAATCACCTCAGCGAACAGCGTGTTCGTCAGTGCCTTCAGCGTGTCGTCGTCCTCGTACGCTGCGGCCAGCACGACTTTCCGACTGGCATAGACCGCGAGCGGGGCGGCCGCTGTGATCTGCGCGGCCAGCCTCATCGCCTCGGCGAATGCTTCGCCAGGCTCGACGAGTCGGCTGACAAGACCGAGGTCGTAGGCGCGCTGAGCCGGCAACGGTTCGCCGGTCAGAATCATCTCCATCGCCGCCGCCTGCCCGATCGCACGGGGCAGACGGAACAATCCACCCGCGCCGGCAATCAGGTTGCGCTTGACCTCGGCCAATCCGAACGACGCTTGCGTACTCGCGACGACGAGGTCGCAACCGAGGACGATCTCGCAACCACCGGCTGTCGCCAGACCATCGACGGCGACGATGACGGGCTTGATCCGCTCGCGGTAGACGAAGCCACCGAACCCGCCGCGCTTCGTGGCGAGGTCGCCGGCCTGTCCGGCATTGATTGCCTTGAGGTCGGCACCGGCACAGAACACCGGTCGGCTCTGGCCCTCGGTGTTGGCACGCAGGACGGCGACCCAGACTTCCGGATCGGCTTCGAGTTGATCGAGCGCCGCTTCCATCCCCCTCGCAACGTCACCATTGACAGCGTTGCGAGCCTCGGGACGGTTGAGGGTGATGACCGCGATGCGGCCCTGCGTTTCGTACTGAACGATGTCGGACATGGTGGTCGATGGTAGGTGCGGCAGTCACGCAATGAAGAACCGACCGTCGGCGCCGCTCGTCGGCCACTGGACCGCCTCCGTCACTGGACGGCGTCGACCTCGGGGGACTCGACGGCAACATCCGAAACCTCGGCAACTGCTTCGGAGGTCGACGCCGACTCGACCGGTGCCGACTCGACCGGTGCCGACTCGAGTTCGGTGGTCGGAATCAGGACCTCAGCGGATGCGGCCTCGACGAGTGGGTCCACACCGGCCCCGGAATGGGGCGCGCCGGTGGAAGTCGACGTCGCGGGCTGCGCCTCGACGGCGACGGCTGGCTTGGGGGTCTGGGTGCGGCTCGACGGCGGCTGCGGGGGCAGCGGCTTACGCGTCGCGGAGCCCGGACGGGTCGGTCGCATCGGCTTCGGCATCGACCCGCCGCCGATGATCTCGATCCCGAACAACGCGGCAATGTGTGGCAGAGCCGGAGCGAGACGCTTGATCGTGGTCGTCAACTCGTCGCTGCTCTGGGTCGGACCGGCGGTTGGCTTGACCTGTGCACGGACCGGAGCGAACGCAGCTGCCTCGAGAATTGCCGCCCAGCGGTCGGGCAGCGCATCCGGCGTCAGCGATGCTGTCGCCGCCTCGGCGAGTCGGCTGGCCAACTCGCCCGGGAACGGGACACCCGCTTTCGGCGGCTGCGAGGACAGTTTCAGAGCACGAACGACACGGCCGACGCCGAGCGCAGCGGTGATGTCGTCCAGCCAGAGCAACGTCTCGCTCTCCTGCTTCGCCATCAACGCGGCCTTCAGCTCGGCGGCCAGGGCACGAGTGGTCTCGTCACGAGCAACCACGGGGTCCTCGCTCGACGCGACAACGGACCGCAAGTCGGGCAGCGCCAATTCTGCGATGTCGGCCTTGGCGGCTTCCGCGCGGTCCAACCACTCGGCGACGCGCAACTTCGGCAACAACTGCTCGGCCATTTGGATCAGGCCGGCAGCGGGGATCTCTTCCTTACCCTCGGACTTCAGGCGGGCGTTCTGTTCCTGAACGGCCTGCCGGACTGCCGGAATACCACCCTGCAATGCACGCTCGGCAACCGCGCGCTGCTCCTCGGGAAGATCGGCGAGGACGGCGGTGCGATGCTTGCGACCCGGCTTGAGTCGCTTCGGCTTCGGACGCTGTGGCAGTTCCGGTGGGGGCGTGAAGTTCGGGCGGGGCCGCCGGTCGCGCCGGTCGACGCCTGCTCCGTCGCCAGCCGCGGCACGCACGGGCCGATCTCCGTCACGACGAGGACGATCTCCGGCAGCGCCTGCCGGCCCGTCGCCACGCGGCGGTCGACGATCGCCGTCCGGACGCGGTCGTCGGTCGCCGTCAGGGCGCGACGGACGGTCGCCGTCATTGCGTCGCGGTGGGCGATCGCGACGGTCACCACGATCTCCGCGATCGGCACCGCCTTTGCGTGCGAGCTGTTGCGTGACCGCTTCGAACGGGGTCGAGCTGGGCAGGATCTCGAGCAGGCCCGACTTCTCGGCCTTCGACTTGGTCGGAGCGACGTTCAGCACGGTCGTGCCTTCCAGTTCGGTCTCCACTTCGGCGCGCAAAAGGTCGCCGACCTTTGGCTCGCCAGACAGGATCGAACCCTCCAGAACACCCTTTGGGACGCGGGCGCCGGCTGCTCGCCAGGTCCACGTGCCGTCCGGGCGCGCGCTGGTCAGTTCGATCTCAATCCTGCGGGACATAAGGAACCACGCTACCCGCCGAATTGCTGGACTCTCCCGTTCGACTCGGCAGCGCGATCCGACTCGGACCAGACGGAGAACCGCACTGCGAACCACGTTTCGAACAGCACCACTGACCACAGTTCGAACCGCGTTTCGAACCCGCTCGTGGACAGCCCGACCGGTACGTTGTGGCGGTGCCGATCTATGCGCTGGGCGACCAGGTTCCCGACATCCATCCTGATGCGTTCGTGCATCCAGACGCCGTCATCATCGGATCGGTCTGGATCGGTGCGAACAGCAGCATCTGGCCATGCGCCGTGTTGCGTGGTGACGACGGCGAAATACACATCGGCGAGCGCACCTCGATCCAGGACGGATCGGTGATCCACACCACACCGCACCACCCGACCCGCGTCGGCAACGATTGCGTCATCGGGCACATCGTGCATCTCGAGGGATGCACCATCGAGAACGACTCGCTGATCGGCAACGGCTCGATCGTGCTGCACAACGTCGTCGTCCATGCCGGCGCGATCGTCGGCGCGAACGCCGTGCTCCTCGACGGCACCATCGTGCCCTCGGGCGCGCTCGCTGTCGGGATCCCCGCCGTCATCAAGGAGGGCAAGGCGCGGGTCGATTTCATCAAGGTCGCTTCCCAGAGCTACGTCGACAAAGCCGAGCGGTTCAAAAAGACCCTGCGCAGGATCGACTGACGTGCTCGCACTCGTCGTGACCGTGCACAACGACCAGCTCGAGTTGGCGGCCGACGCACTGTGGTCGCTCGGTGTCGTCGCGGTCGAAGAGCGTGCGCGGGACGGAACGGCGTCGACGGAGCTGTGGACCTCGCTCGGAGACGACACCGAGTCGATCACCGATGCGCTCGGTGCACTGCGCTGGCCATGGCGGTTCGAGACCATCGACGAGTCCGTTGGCAACACATGGCGGATCCATGCTCGACCGACGTGGATCTGCGACGACCTCGTGGTCCATCCAGCCTGGCGCGATGCGTCCGCATTCGGGTCTGATCCGGCGTGGGACTTCGCCGGAGCGATCGCGATCCCGATCGAGCCGGGCGCGACGTTCGGAATGGGCGATCATCCAACGACGGTGCTCTCGATGCGCGCCCTGCGGGCGTGTGTTCGTGCAGGCGACCGCGTGCTGGACGTGGGTTGCGGAAGCGGAGTCCTCGCGATCGCCGCCGTACTGTTCGGCGCCGAACACGCGACAGCGATCGACATCTCTCCGGCGTCGATCCCGACCACCCATCACAATGCGGAGCTGAACGGTGTGGGTGACCGCATCGACGTCGCGACCACGGCGCTCGCCGACGTTCGCGGCACCTACCGTGTGGTCGTCGCGAACATTCTCGCGCCGACCTTGATCGACCTCTCCGCCGACCTGCGCAGAGTGATCGAGCCGAACGGACGACTGATCATCAGCGGAATCCTCGCCGACCGGCACGATCACGTCCTCGAGGCGTTGCTGCCCCTTCGACCAACCGCGCGCGAAGATCTCGACGGTTGGACGGCCATCACACTGGACGGTTGAGCAGCGCCTCGATCTCCGCGCGGTGCGCGAGTGACGGCACTGCGCCAGCCCGGGTGGTGGCCAGCGCTCCGGCGGCCGCCGCGAAGCGCAGAGCGTCGAGCAGTTCGGCACCAGCGGCCAGAGCTGCTGCGAAGGCACCGCAGAAGGCGTCACCCGCTGCTGTGGTGTCGACCGGATCGACCACGAAGGCCGGAACCATCGTTCGTGTTCCATCGGGAGTGCACAGCTCCGCGCCGCGCGAACCCAAGGTGACGACCACCGCAGCAGCGCCGAGCGCGAACAGCGCATCGAGCCCGCCGAGAATCGCAAGCTCGTGCTCGTTGGGGATCAGCACGTCGCACAGTGCGATCAGTGACGCCGAGAGTCGCCGCGCCGGCGCCGGATTGAGGATCGTGGTTGCCCCGGCAGCGCGACCAGCGGCCAGCGCCGCCTCGACGGTCGCGAGGGGGACCTCGAGCTGTGCGAGGATCACCCTTGCGTGCGATGCATTGCTTCTGACCTGCTCGGCAACAAGTTCAGCATTCGCTCCGGCGACCACGATGATCGAGTTCTCGCCGCTCGCCGAGACGCCGATCAGGGCCCGTCCGGTGGGCGCCGCTGGCACACGCTGCACGCCGTGAGCGTCAACCGAGTCGGCACGCATCACGTCGAGC